>JBDUCU010000257.1:0-2628 GCA_040003315.1 Burkholderiaceae bacterium
CCACGCCCCGACAAGTCGATCATTATGATGTCCGCGCGGGCGCCCGGCGCCAGCTTGCCGAGATCGTCGCGGCCGAGCGAGCGCGCGCCGCCCAGTGTCGCCGCGGCGAACACGTCAGCGGCAGTCGCAGATTTGTAGTTGTGGCTCATTATCTTGCCGAGATACGAAGCCATGCGCATGTTGAGCATCATGTCGCGCGGATAAGTATCGGAGCCCAACGCGATGTTGATGCCGAGCTCGCTGTAGCGCTGCCAGTTGTCGAGCACGCGCGCGCGCCGCACGATATTGATCGCGCAGTGCGAAATGGACACGCCAGACTCGCCCATCAGCTTCAGGTCCTGCGCGCCCGGATAGTTGAGGCGGACGCTGTCGGCGGGCAGATTGCCGTGCCCGATGTTGAGCGTCGGGCGCAGCATGCCCACGCTATCGAGGATTTCGATCGGCGTCTTGCGGTGCTCGCGCACTACTTCGTAGAACTCGACGATGCTGTAAGCCGCGTGCGTGGCCATCGGCAGCTTCATCTCGTCGGCCTTCTCGCGCGTCATGCGCAGGAGATCGATACTGCAGGTTTCCATCTCGCGCGGAACGAGTATCCCCTTGATGAGCCCGCCGCCGGCACCGTCGTGACGCTCGATCCACTTCACCGCGTCGGCAAACTCCTTGCGGCCGTTCTCCTCCGTGACTACGCGCTTCAGGCGTCCATGTTCGTCGCCGACCCAGCGCCCCGAGTCATAGCCGGGGCCGAGATAGCCGCGCACGCCGAGTGCCAGGCATTGCGCCATCATCGCTTCCTGTATGCGCAGCTGGCTTCCATATTCGACGAACGTCGTCACGCCGTTGCGCAGGAGTTCGGCGACGGTGAAAAGGGCATGCAACTCCATTTCCCCCTCCTGGCCCGTCTCATCAGGACGCAGGTAACGCACGTCTCCTTCGATACGCGTGCCTTCCTTGGGCACGCTGATCTCGAAAAATGGCTGGCCGAAATAATCGCCGCGGCCCGTGTCGCTGATCAAGCGGTGCGATGCCCGGTGGCCTGAATGAACGTGCGCGTCGATAAACCCCGGTGCCACGAGCATGCCCGCGGCGTCGATCTCGCGATCGATGTGGCCTTCGAATTTCGGGCCGACGTACAGGATGTTGTCGCGCTCGAATACGACTTCGTGTCCCTGGTCGAGCCGGTGCTTGCCGTCGTGATGCCCTACTACCCAACCGTGCGAGATGCGTGTGCGCATGGGACAATTAGCTCCGTGCAATTGCGGTTTCAATGCATAGGCGTCGTGCTCGCTGATCAGCACGACGGCGGCTCAGATTCCAGCCGCGTTTTGCGTTATCATACTATTTTTGGTACCTCAGCACGTCCAATCAAAAAGCCGGATCACTGGCGGCCGGCAGCAAGATAGTCATGAGCGAACTCACTTTGACCCCGGAAATCGCCAATCGCAACGTGCGCGACAAGGCAGTCGGACGGCTGCGCGAGCTTAGGGTCGCGTTACCCACCTTCACCGAACTCGCCGATCCCTCCACTATTCCAAAGCGCCAGTTGGGGCTACTCGCGGACGTGGATCCGGACGCGCCAACGGCGGCAAATCTCTGGCGTGTTCACTGGTTCAACGACCAGGCACGCACCGGCCGCGTCGATGTCCCGGCCTATCTCGTTCTGCCCGAAGCTCTCACCGGCGTCAAAGCGAAAATCGTCGTCGCCCTCGGCGACCGCTTCCCGATGATAGGCGCCCACAAAGTGCTCGCGGCCTACGGCTGTCTGGTGCCGCGTCTCGTCACCGGCCGTTTTGATCCTACATCCGACAAGGCGATATGGCCGTCGACCGGCAACTATTGCCGTGGCGGAGTGGCGATCTCGCGTACGGTCGGTTGCCGCGGCGTCGCAGTGCTGCCCGCTGGCATGAGCAAGGAGAGGTTCGACTGGCTCGAGAAGCGCGTGACCGACCCCGCGGACATCATTCGCACGCCGGGCACGGAAAGCAACGTCAAGGAAATCTACGACAAGTGCGCCGAGCTTTCCCACGATCCGCAGAACGTGATACTCAACCAGTTCTCCGAGTTCAGTAATTACCTCATCCACTATTACTGCACGGGCCGCGCGCTCGATCGCATCTACGGCGACCTGCGCGGCAAGCATTCAGGACTGCACCTCACCGCCTTCGTCTCCGCGACCGGTTCGGCGGGCACCATAGGCGCCGGCGATTACCTGAAGTCCCGGCACGGCACCCGAATCGCAGCCGTCGAGGCGATCGAATGCCCGACCATGCTCACGAACGGCTACGGCGAGCACAACATTCAAGGCATAGGCGACAAGCACATTCCGCTCATCCACAACGTGATGAACACCGATCTCGTCGTCGGCGTCTCCGACCAGAGCTCGGACGCGCTCAATCTACTGTTCAACGACAAGATCGGCCGTGACTACCTCACCCGGCGGCAAAAAGTCGATCCCGCACTCATTAAATCGCTCGCCAGCATCGGCCTCTCCGGCAACGCCAACATCATCGCCGCCATCAAAATCGCCAAACGCCTCGAACTCGGCGCGGCGGACGCGATCATCACGATCGCCACGGACAGCGCGGCGCTTTACGACAGCGAGCGGTCAACCTATCTGAAGCGCCGCTATCC
>JBDUCU010000258.1:0-2601 GCA_040003315.1 Burkholderiaceae bacterium
CAATTTGCATTGCGCTTCCTTCCCAAGCAGATCAAAATTTTGCTCGATCATCTCTTCCAGTATCGATACGGCCAAAGCAGGGGGCGATGTTTGCCCGAGCTGCGTCGTTTTGGATCCGTATATTGACGATACTGTAATCGTTTTGTTTTCCACGATGTATCTGGCGTAATGCGTCAATCTATTAGTTTCAATTGTTACGATTCCAGGCCGATGCGGAGACATGATGTGATCCTTTTCTGTCATATTTTTGACTCATAGAACTTCGCAGATAACGCGGCACCTATGGATTACCACATGATGCCTCCCATCGTAAAGGCCACAGCCGTCCTTTTCACGGCTGTTACTTCTCGATGATCTTTTACTGGTCGCGCGATTATTTTTTTATGCGCCCCGTACCGCCTAGGAGCTTGACCCGAAGTTGACAGGACGTCGAAACGCCAACGCTCGGTAGCCGACGGTGAGAAAACGAGTCGCATGTGAGCATGAAGTGCAAGTCCCGTACCCGCTAGCGCCCGTCACACTATTTACCGGATCTTGGGCTCCGCAAGCGCATGGGCGCGGCTGTAGGCATAAATAGGACTTTTACCGCGCTCACTGCCCTGCTGATTGCTCCTCGGTCCTGACGATGTCCCATCTGATTGTGAAAATTGCCATTATGCAGGCGTCGAATTCTCATGGTCGGCGTGCGGGTTTCGTCATCAGCGTGGGTTCTTTCGCACCCTAGGCAGGCTGATAACGAGCAGCACATGGTGAACATTTCCTCAAACCACGCAGGCATTTCAAGCGGGCCCGCGTCTTGCAACTAGCAGCCTGTCGGTCTTGAGTTGATGATTCGAACGATGTTGATCATGATAAGCGCGCGGAAGAGTGTTGAGCGCTAAACGGACTGAGCAGATCGTGAGCGCACCGGTGCCTGCTCGTCTATTGCGCCAACGCCGCCATTCTTTTGATATTCCATGCCATGGTGACCAACTTCCACTCGCCTTGCACGGCCGCCAAGCCGCGCAGCAAGAACTGCCGGAAGCGCATCACCGACTTGATGATGCCGAACACCGGTTCCACCGTCTGCTTGCGCAAGCCGTAGAGCTTGCGCCCCTTGCACGTCTTGAGCCGATGCTTCATTCGGTCCACTGCGCTGGCAGGCTCGTTCAGTGGCGGCGGCTCAGTGAATCGATCCTCCCAGTGCGGGTGATGGCTCTCGCGCCCCGCCGCCAGCAGCGGCTCGATCTTAGCCTGCACGCAGCTCTCGACATTCGCCGCGCTGAAGTATCCGTTGTCAGTCAACAACCGCTTCACGCGGCCCAACTCGTCAGGCAAACCGGCCAGCGCTTCGAGCATAGGCTCGACCTGCTGCTTGTCGGTGGCCACCTGCGCGATGTTGGTCGCCACTACCAGCATGCTCTCGGTATCCACCGCGGCCTGCGCGTTGTAGCTCTGTTCGTATCCCTTGCCGGTGGCCGGCATGATGCGCGAGTTTTCGTCGGTGAGGTTGATCTGATCGGTCGGGCGCACGCCGGGACTGGGCGATGCGGGCGGCTTGCCGCCCGGTTTCTTTCCCGTGCGCGCGGTCTTCTCCTCGCGCGCTTTCATCTTCGCCTCAAAGTCCGCTTTCTCCTGCGCATCGCGCTCGGCTGCGCGCGCTTCAATCTGCGCCTTGGCCTGCCGAATCGCCGCCAGGCGTTCTTCGCGCCGCGAGAGTTCCTTCGGGATGCTCAAGCCCTTGGGCAGCGGCTCGCAATCGGCGGCTTCCGCGCGCGCGAGCAGCTCCTTGACCTCGGCTTCCAATTGCGCCTCGATCTTGTTCGCATGCCCGTAGGAAACCGCGCTGTGGCGCGAAGCGTTGGCGTGAACCTTGGTGCCGTCAAGCGCGATCGTGCCAAGCTTCAAGAACTTCATCTGCCGCGCGATGCCCAGCACCTGCACAAACAGTGCCTCGATCTCTTTGAGAAAGCGCCTGCGAAAGGTGCACAGCGAGTCATGATCGGGTTGCTCGTTCGCGGCGATATAGCGAAACGCGATCGAATCGTGCGTCGCCGCCTCAATGCGCCGGCTCGAATACACACCCGTCGCGTAGCCGTAGACGAGCAAGCCCAGCATCACTGTCGGGTGATAGGCAGCCGAACCGCTGCCACGGTACTGCCGGCTCAGCGCCGACAGATCGAGTTGATCGACAATGTCGACTACGAAGCGCGCCAGGTGATCCTTCGGCAGCCAATCCTCCACCGAGGGCGGCAGCAGATAGGGCGTGGCGCGATCGATCGGACGGAAATTCACCATTGGCAATACTCTCGGCAGCATTAAATAGGATAACCTTATGACATCATCATTAGTGTATCGTTCCGCTTATTTCGATCATTTCGGCCAGCTAAGCCCGACAGGCTGCTAGAATCTCAAATATGTGCCGCTTGCTAATGATTGTGCTCCTTTGCGCCAGCAATATCGCGTGGGCGCAGCACGACAGTCTCCAACTCTGCCTCACCAATCTGGCAAGCGATCCGGAGTTCTTGCGCATATCAGGCAAGATTCCTCTAGGGCAGGTCTCGAGTGTATCGTCGTCGATGCTCGGGGACGTTTCGATGGCCAACAACAAGGAGCGGGAAG
>JBDUCU010000259.1:0-2600 GCA_040003315.1 Burkholderiaceae bacterium
TTGCAGCAGGGGTTCCGCGTCGCGGTAGTAATCGACCTCATAGTGCGTGATGTTCCACGCGACGCCGACGACACCGGCACGCTTGAGAGCGTACAGCTCATCCAGGGTGGTATCGACGGCGACCACGGCGATGCCCTTGTAGCGACCGGCTCCGCGCGCAATCGCATCGAGCATGCAGGAATTGTCGAGGCCATAGCCGGAGTTCGGGCCGACCAGCAATGCATGAGCAGTCCCGTACGCGTCCATCACCTGGGCCAGCTGCGCCGCGGTGCCGATTTCCTGGCCCATCGGGGCATAGGGCGTGTCAGCGCGGTACGGGAAGCGCGCAGGATCGAGGACGTGCGCGTGACAGTCGATCTTCGGCTCCCCGAAGACTCCGGTGTCCATGACCGCGGCGACTACAAAGCCATCGCCTGTTGTCCCGCTGAGCGCGGTTACTTTGCGGCCGACAGCGGGGGCAGCGTCGTGATCACCTCCTGCTTGCCGTTGACCACCTTCGTCATGTAGCTTTCACGATCGAGATCGCCGTTCTTGTCGAAACTGACGTCCATGAGGATGCCGGGATACTCCTTCGCCGTGAGCTTGACGCCGTGCATCGCATCGGCGAAGGCCTTCGGATCGAACTTGCCGACCTTCTCGGTGACCGCCTTGACGATGTACATGCCCGTATAGCCCTTCAGGCCGTTGTGGTCGGACTTGTAGTTGTATTCCTTCTGGAATTTCGTGGAGTAAGCGCGCATGGCGGGATCGGGCGCATCGGCGCTCAAGCCGACGTGCGCGACCGCGCCGTTCGCAGCGTCGCCGGCGAGCTCGATCACTTTCTGGCTCGTGAGCACGGTTTCTCCGACGATCGGCTTGTCGTAGCCTTGCTTGCGCAGTTCCCGCAGCGCGCGCGCCGCTTCTTCCTCGTTCGTGTAGACGAACAACGCGTCGGCGTTCGCCTGCTTCGCCTTGAGCACCGCGCCGGAGAAGTCGAGCTGGCCGGGGTCGGTCGAGATGTCGGCGACGACCTTGATGCCGTACGGCTCGAGCGCCTTCGCGAACACATCGCGTCCGCCCTTGCCGAAGTCGTTGTTGGTATAGATGATCGCGACCGTGTTCGCCTTCAGGTTGTCCTTCACATAACGCGTCACCTTCGGCATGGCGGTCGTCTGCGTGAATGAGGTGCGGAAGATGAACGGGTTGCCTTGTTGCGTGATTGCCGCTGCTTCCCCGCCGGTGAAGTTCGGGATGCCGGCGCGTTTGGTTTCCGCCATGCTCACCAGTATCGAGCCCGAGAATACCGGTCCCATGACGACATAGGCGCCGTCGTCGACCGCCTTGACTGCCAGCGCCTTGGCGATCTGCGGCTGCGACTGCGTGTCGCTCGATGAGTATTCGATCCTGCGTCCGAGAATGCCGCCCGCGGCGTTGATCTCCTTTACCGCCAGCTTCACGCCGTCGTTGAAATTCGTGCCGGACGTCGCTCCGGTGCCCGACAGTTCGACCAGTCCGAAGATCTTGACCGGCTGAGTCTGCGCAAGCAATGGCTGCGCCAGTGCCAGGCCGAGGAAAGAGGCTGAAACATATCCGATAGAGCGAATGAAACTGACGATTCTCCTGTGCATTTTCTTTCTCCTTTTGTTCCTGGATTCAGCCGTGACGTGCGGGTTCGCGCGGCTGGTCGCGACCGAGATTCTCCGCACTTTTGCCGCGAGCGAGTATAGCGCGGCGAAGGCAGTCGTTGTTGCGGCGCTCATTGGTAACCACATCGCACTTCCTTTCACCCGCGATTGCGGTACATTTGCCCGGGCATACCCAAAAGTAACGTGGAATTGGGCGACCTGGCGGCGCAGCCGAATGTTTGGACAGGCCAAATGACAGGAGAAGTTCGAATGAGTGAAAGCATGCTGAAGCTCCCGTCGATGAAAGGGCTATGCTCGCCCGCGGAATGGCAGGCCCGCATCGACCTGGCCGCCTGCTACCGCCTGGTTGACCTGTATGGCATGTCCGACATGATGGCCAATCACATCTCCGTGCGCGTGCCCGGCGAAGAAGCGTTCCTGATCAATCCGTACGGGATGATGTACGAGGAAATCACCGCGTCGTGCCTCATCAAGCTCGATCTCGCGGGCAACATCCTGTCGAAACCCGATTTCGGAGACCTGAACTACGGGATCAACAAGGCCGGGTATGTGATCCACAGCGCCGTACACGAGGCGCGTCCCGACGCCGGCTGCGTGATCCATACGCACAGCTGGGCGTCGATGGCGGTGTCGGCGCTCGACTGCGGACTGCTGCCGATCACGCAGACCGCAATGCGTTTCCTCAAAATCGGCTATCACGAGTATCAGGGCGTGGTGCTGAACGATTCGGAAAAAGAGTCGCTCGTCCGCAATCTCGGCAAGGGCGAAGCGCTGGTCCTGCGCAACCACGGCGCGCTGGTGCTGGGCCGCACGGTCGGAGAAGCGTTCAACTGGACGCATCGGCTGGAACTCGCATGTCGCTCGCAGATCGCAGCGATGTCCTGCAACTCGCCGTTGCGCGCGGTGCCGCGGGACGTCATGGAGGAGACGTGGAACAACTATCAGCCCGGCACGCGCCGGCCCTATGGACTGATG
>JBDUCU010000260.1:0-2580 GCA_040003315.1 Burkholderiaceae bacterium
CGATCGCGGGCTCGGTTATCTTCTGGTCGACTATACAAATCGCTTCGACACTCCGGGCGTGTTCGCCGCCATTCTGGTGCTCAGCGTTATGGGCCTCACACTGTACGGGGCCGTCGAAGCCATTGAGCGAATTTCAATTCCCTGGCACGTGTCGCAACGCATAGACGCCGGGATGGCGACGGCAACGTGATTTTGACAAACCAAAGGAGGAAGCACATGAACTGGAAGACACTTCTTTGCGGGCTGATGGCGAGCCTGCTGGCCGCGAGCGCGGCGAAAGCGCAGGATAAGGTGACGTTTCGGCTGAACTGGCTGCTGTACGGATTCCACACGCCGTTCTATCTCGGTGTCGAGCGCGGCTACTACAAGGAAGAAGGCATCGACCTGACGATCGGCGAGGGCCAGGGCTCAGTGCGTGCGGTGCAGACGGTCGGCGCAAAAGGCGACATGTTCGGTCTCGCCGACGGCGGGAGCGTCGTCGCCGGCGTTTCGAAAGGCGCGCCGGTGAAAGCGGTGATGGCGATCACGAATTCTTCACCCTACTCGCTCGCGGTGCGCACGGATTCGGGTATCAAGACACTGAAAGACGTCGAAGGGAAAACGATCGCCACCGCGCCCGGCGAAGCCGGACTGCAATTGCTGCCGGCGCTGTTCGCGCGGAACGGTGTGGACATCAACAAGGTCAAGATTCTCCGTGTCGAAGGTGCCGGAAAAATGGTTGCGGTCGCCGAAAAGCGCGCCGAAGGTTTGATGGCCGGCCTCGACAATCAGTCGCTCACCTTGCCGAAGGAAGGCGTGCCGCTGATCGACTTCGCGTATTCCAAATACGGGACCAACACCGTCGGCCTGACGATCTTCACCAGCACCGACCTGATCAAGGAAAAGCCCGATCTGGTCCGGCGCTTCGTCAAGGCCACCGTGCGCAGCTTCGATGCCGCCGTCAAGGACCCTGAAGCCTCGATCAAGGCGGGCCAGAAGGTGAAGGCAGATCTCGAAACGGCCCTGTCGCTCGCGCAGCTCAAGGTAGGAATCGGGCTGATGAAGACCGAAGCGACCGCGAAACTGCCGACGGGCCAATTCGCGCAGAAGGACTGGGAAGACACGCTCGAGCTGATGAAGAAATACATGTCGCTCGAAACGTCGGTGAAGGCATCCGAATATTTCACCAACGAGTTCCTGCCGAAATGACTTGGGGCTGTGGCCAACTCGATCCTCGCCGCACTCAACCATGCGGCGGTGGATTTCGCATCGAGTAGCGCACGATAACGCTGATTAAGCCGGGCGCGCCTGAGGGGATTCGCTTGTCGTTTCTGGCGACCACTCCGGCGCGCACGAACTGCGATGGACTCCTTCATTACCCTCCTGGCGCAACACGGCTACAGTATTTTGTGCGCTGCCGTGTTCCTGGAGACCATCGGCTTCCCTGTGCCTGCGGCGATCGCACTGCTGATCGCCGGAGGCGCCAGTGCGAACGGCACGCTCGAAGGCTGGGTTGTCCTCGGCGCTGCGCTTTCAGCGATGCTCGTCGGCGACACGCTGATGTTCGTACTCGGCCGCTATACCGGCTGGTGGCTGCTGTCGCTGTTGTGCCGTCTCTCGCTCAACCCGGAGTCCTGCGTGCTGCGCTCGGCGGATTCGTTCTACAAGCGCGGGCGCACGCTGTTGATGTTCGCGAAGTTTATACCCGGCATCAACACGATGGCACCGCCGCTCGCCGGCAGCATGAACATGCGGTTCGGCCAGTTTCTGCTGCGCGATGCGATCGGCGCGGCCTTGTATATCGTGGCCTACTGGTCGCTCGGATTTCTGTTCAGCGACTTCATCAGCGCGATCATCGGTGGATTCCAGGCATTTGGACGCGTGATGGAATGGCTGTTGATCGCAGCGGTCGCGGGGTATCTGTTGTATCTCGCGTGGATCTGGACCAAGGCGAGCGCGCTGCGGTCGATTCCGACCGTGCGCCCGGTGGATGCGGCCCACGCCATGTCCGCCGATGGCGCGGTGATCTACGATGTACGCAGCCACGGCTACTACGAGGACAAGGCAACCCGGATACAAGGCTCGGTTCGGTTGGAGCCCTACGCGCTCCATCAGCACGCGGAGCAACCGGATCTGCCGCCGGGCAAGCCGGTCTATTTGTACTGCACCTGCATACGCGAAGCCACCAGTTCGCGCGTCGCGAAGGAATTAATCGAGCGAGGCGTGCAAGTCGCCGTCATCCAGGGCGGCCTGCGCGCATGGAAAAAAGCCGGCCTGCCGATGGAGCCGGTGCCGGCGGGAGAGATGACGGACCTACCGGTATTTGAAACCAAGCCGAGCACCCGGGCGCGGAACGCCTGACTTACATCCGCGGTATCGGCAAAGACTCCATGAGTTCTATCGAGTCACCCGGAAAGATCGTGAAGTGCCGGTGGTCCAAGAATAATTTGGCGGCTTCGTGCGATTGGGCCTGTACGACCTGCGGCGAGCGGAGTCGAGTTCGACCACATACCGCACCTTGGCGATGAGCAGGAGGCTCGTTGCCCGGGTCAGAAGTGCAGTAGCATTCGGGTGGCGGTACAAGACAAACGAAAAGGAGGC
>JBDUCU010000117.1:0-8628 GCA_040003315.1 Burkholderiaceae bacterium
GCGCAATACGTCCGCAGATTTCGAGCTCGTCGTCGTAGTACGCTGACCATAAATA
The DNA here is from genome assembly GCA_040003315.1 of Burkholderiaceae bacterium. Classification (GTDB taxonomy): domain Bacteria; phylum Pseudomonadota; class Gammaproteobacteria; order Burkholderiales; family Burkholderiaceae_F; genus JACCZX01. The sequence goes on from JBDUCU010000117.1 coordinate 56, forward strand.
TTCGATCGTTGTCTTGCGTACGAATAGATCGGTGCCGTGACCGACGAAGTCGTCGGGATACCGCACGCCAACAGCGCGCCAATACTCTGTTACGCAAACGTCGCAGTAAAGCAGGTAGTGCGCATTGAAGACGACTGCCTGCTTGTCGACTTCGGCCCAGCGCACACGCAGCGGCATCCGATGGCGGAAGTCCGCGTAACCCATCAGCGGTGCCGGCCACTCACTGCGCGCCCTTTTTCGAATCGCCCGCGATCACAAACGTCATGCGGCTCGGATCGATGTATTTTCGAAACGCCGCGTTCAGCTGATCTAGAGTCACCGATCGAAGCCGATCCTCGAACTGCTTCGAAAACGCGAAGGTGCGTCCAAGGTCCAAATTCGCGGTCCACGCATTGACCAGCACATCGTCCTGCGCCCGATTGGTGGCGCGCTCCTGCAGCGTCCCCCTCTTGGCATCGTCCAATTCCTTGGCAGTGAACCCATCCCTCCTCGCGCGCTCGAGTTCCTCGCGCAGCGCACGTTCGGCCTTCGCAACGTTTTGCGGGGCCATGATTGCGCCCAGAGTCCACGACGACAATCGATAGCGCGATCCGAGCGAGAGCCCGGTGCCGGCGCCGTAACTCAACCCGTCGCGCTGCCGCAGCCGATCGACGATCCGGTTCGAGAGCCCGGAGCCGCCCCCGAAGATATCGTTGGCCAACACCAACGCAGGCGCATCGGGGTCATCGTCGCGCAGCAGAAAGTCAAGGCGGGCGCGAATCAGTGCGTTTTCCTTTTCAGGCGTATCTACCGTCAGCCGGGCCGGTTTGACGTCACGGTACTCGCGCTCGAGACGGGCGTACGGCGCTCTTGATTTGTATTCCGTAAACAATTCCTTGATCAACGCTTCGATCTGGGCACTGTCGAAATCACCGACTACCGCGACTTCGCCGCGAGCAGTGCCGAAAAAATCATCATGAAACCGGCGTGCCGCGTCGCGTGGGGTCTTCGCCACCGCTTCGATTCGCTGTCGCAAAGGGATGTAATAACGGGGGTCGCCGGCGGGGTACGTATTGAAATGCGTCGCCAGCGCATCGCGTGACATCGTTTCCGGATTGTCGAGCTGCGCCTGCAACCCCGTAACGACCTGTCGCTGAAGCTGCTCGTATTCGTCTGCCGGAAAGCTCACGGCGCGCATCAGATGCGCGAGCAATCGCAGCGCATCGGGTAAATTCCCACGGGTCGTCTGGAACTCGGTGAGACCGCCCGTCATCTGCAGACGTGTCATCTCGTCGGCGATCTGTTGCCGCGTCAGCTTGTCCGTGCCGCGACCGAGCATCGCTGCCGTCAGTTCGCCTTCCATCGTGCGACTGGTCAGCGATTCTGCGTTGCCCCACTGGAACTGTGTCTTCACGGTGACCGTGTTGCCACGATTCTGCTTCGGCAGCAGCGCCACCTTCAGATCACCGAACATCACGATCTTGGTACGCTTGTCGATGTTTTCCTGCGACGGAATGAAGGCCTCACCGATCGCCCCCTTCTCCGATGGCTTGTAGTCGGCGAGCAGTTGCGCAGCACTGGGTGACGCGGGAATGTCGGCGCGCTGTGGCGCATCGTCAGGGATGTAAGAACCGACCACGCGGTTATCGCGCACGAAGAATTTGCGTGCCGCCGCATCGACCTCGGCGGTCGTCAGCTTCGCCAGCTGATCGCGCTGCAGAAAAAACAGCCGCCAGTCGCCCAGCGCAATGTATTCAGACAGGCCCACGCCAAACGCCTGCGGATCGGCAAGTGCACGCTCGTAGGCCGTGCGCTGCAGCTGCACCTGCCGCTTCAGTTCGGCCTCAGTAGCAGGCAGTTTCGCCCAGCTTGCCTCGATCACATCGATCATCGCCTGGCGCACCGGCTCCAGCGGCTCACCCTTCTTCACCACCGCTCCAAACAGAACGAATCCGGGCTCGCGCGCATCGATGGTGTAGTCGAAAACCTGCGCTGCCTTGCCGCTCTCGACAAGCGCCTGGTGCAATCGGCCATTTGGGGTGTTGCCGAGCATTTCGGCTGCAATACCAGTGGCGAGCGATTGCGGGCTCAGCGCCGCGGGCACCAGATAACCGATCATCACCAGCTGCACTTCTCCTGGCCGGCGCACCGTGAATGAACGTTCGCCGTCGTGGGTGGGCTCGACCGTCCAGAAAACAGGCAGCGCCCGTTTTGGTTTCGGGATTTTTCCGAACGCCTGCGCAATCCAGTTGAGTGTTTTCGCTTCGTCGATTTTGCCGGCGACGATCAGAACCGCGTTATCGGGCTGGTAGTACATGCGGTAAAACGCCTGCAGGTTTTCGATGCGCACATTTTCGATGTCCGAGCGAGCGCCGATCGTCGAATTGCCGTAGTTGTGCCAGTCGTAGAGGATCGACTGCATGCGCTTCAAAACGACCTGCGTCGGCTCATTTTCGCCGCGCTCGAATTCGTTACGCACGACAGTCATCTCCGAGTCGAGATCTTTCTTTGCGATAAATGAATTCACCATCGCGTCGGCTGACCAGTCGATCGCCCACTTCAGGTTGTCATCGCTTGCCTGAAAGGTCGAGAAGTAGTTGGTGCGGTCGAGCCATGTGCTGCCGTTGTTCTGAAATCCGCGGCGCGTGAACTCAGCGTCGGGACGCCGGAAATTCTTCGAGCCCTTGAAGATCAGATGCTCGAGCAAATGCGCCATGCCCGTTTCACCGTAATTCTCCTGGCGCGATCCGACCAGGTAAGTGATATTGACCGTTGCCGTCGGCTTCGACTGATCGGCGAACAGGACCACCCGCAGTCCATTGGTGAGGCGGTACTCGGTGATTCCCTCGACCGTGGGTCCGCGTATCACACCCGCCGGTAGCGCGACGCGCGCCGACCCGGCAACAGACGGCGCGACTCGCTCTGCAGTCTGCCCCAACGCCGTGCCACAGCTCGCTGCAATAAGCAGCGCCGCAATTAACGGACGAATCAGTTGCATGTTCAATTCCAGTGACCGAAGGGAAATTCTGACACGTGAACGCGACGCGAGTTCACGCCGCGTCATGACGACCCGACAGGCGATTACGATGGCTTCAACAGAGGCCGCTCAGCGTAGGGGTCGGCGGGACGGTCGCCCTTCAGAACGGCATCGAAGCGCGCCCGGACCGACGCCAGAATTTGCGGGTGCGTAAACACATAGAACCGATCATCGCGCACGGCGTCGAAAGTGAGCCGTGCCACTTCCTCCGCGCTGATCTTGCCTCTTGATACGGCGTTCTCGGAGGTGGACTGTGCGAGCTTCTGCGACGCCGTCGGTGCGTCGAGATTCAGCAGATCGGGTGACCGGTGGCGATGTGAATGAGCGATATCGGTTGGCACGAACGCCGGACACAGCAGAGAAACGCCGATCGACGACTGCGCGAGCTTCAGATCGTGATACAGCGTCTCGGACAACGCGACCACCGCATGCTTGGAAACGTTGTAGACGCCCATTAACGGCGGCGCGAGCCAGCCAGCAATTGATGCCGTGTTTACGATGTGACCCGCCTCACCGCGCCGATCTGCCTCCAGCATGCGCGGCACGAAGTTTTGCACGCCGTGCACCACGCCCATCAGGTTGACGCCCATCACCCATTGCCAGTCCCGGGCCGTGTTTTCCCACAAATAGCCGCCACCTCCGACACCTGCATTGTTGATCAGCAGATGCGCGTTGCCATAGGCTGCGAACGTGTGATCTGCGAAGCGCTGCACCTGGGTCGGTTGCGCGACATCCAAGACATCCGAGATCACCACTGCGCCGCCGCGCTTGAGCTCTCGCACGACCGCGTCGAGCGGGTCCCGCTGCAGATCGGCGAGCGCGAGTCGCATCTTCAGGCCGGCGGCGACACGAGCGAATTCGCGGCCGAAACCGCTTGCCGCCCCGGTGATCACCGCCACCTTGTCGGCGAAGTCTTTCACGCGAGCTTCACCAGTTGCTTGCCGAAATTCGCGCCCTTAAGCATTCCGAGAAACGCTTGCGGCGCATTCTCGATACCGTGTGCGATCGTTTCGCGGTATTTGAGGCGCCCGGTCGCCACCAACGCACCGAGCTCCTTCAGCGCCTCCGGCCACACGTCCATATGCTCGGTAACGATGAATCCCTGCAGCGTCAGCCGGCTGATCAGGAACCATGCTGGGTTATCGATCGGAATCGGCTGCGCGTCGTAGCCCGCAATCAGGCCGCACAACGCGATGCGACCGAACGCGTTCATGCGCGGCAGCACCGCGTTCATCGCCGCACCACCGACATTTTCAAAGTAACCGTCGACGCCGTTGGGCGCAGCGTCCTTTAACGCCCGGCTCAGCTTGTCAGCGCCGTCGTGCGCCTTGTAGTCGATGCATGCATCAAATCCGAGCTCCTCGACGACGTATTTGCACTTCTCCGGACCGCCCGCAAACCCCACCGCGCGCGCACCGCCGATGCGTGCCAGCTGACCGACGACGCTTCCGACTGCACCGCTGGCAGCCGATATCACGACGGTCTGGCCTTCGTGCGGCTCGATGATCTTCTTCAGCCCATACCATGCCGTCACCCCTGGCATACCGACGACGCCCAGATACGCCGACAACGGGACTGCGCGTGTGTCGACCTTGAACACACCGACGCCGTCTGACACGCCGTATTCCTGCCACCCCGTGTAGGCGACAACCTGATCACCGACCGTAAAATCGCGATTACGCGACTCGATCACCTTGCCCGCGGTCGCGCCCAACATCACTTCGTTCAGCGCCTGCGGTGCCGTGTAGGACTTCGCGTCGTTCATCCGGCCGCGCATGTACGGGTCGAGCGACAGGTATTGGTTGCGGATCAAGATCTGACCAGGTTGCAGCGCCGGAACCGTATCCTCGACGAGACGAAAGTTCGATGTCGACGCGCTGGTTTTAGGGCGGCTGGCAAGCACGATGCGTCGATTGGTCGGCATGTGTTGAATAGTTCCGTTGGCTTATGGCTGAATCAATACGCAGTGGCACCGCCGTCGACGGCGAGGATCTGGCCGGTGATGTGCTTGCCGGCATCCGACGCGAACAGCACCGCGGCCCCTTTGAGATCTTCATCATCCCCCAGCCGATTGAGCGGCGCCATTCGGGCCAATGCGTCCGCACCAAATTCACCGATGACGCCCCTCGTCATTTTCGACGGAAAGAAGCCGGGCGCGAGCGCGTTGACCGTAATGCCGAACCGGCCCCACTCCGCAGCAAGCGCGCGCGTGAAATTCACCAGCGCGCCCTTGCTTGTGTTGTAGGCGATCGTGCTCATCGTACCCGGCGCGTTGCCCGCCAGGCCTGCAATCGACGCAACGTTGATGACGCGACCGCTGTTGCGCGGAATCATCGAAGCACGTCCCACCGCCTGGGTCAGCAGAAATACCCCTCGCACATTCACGTTCATCACTTTGTCCCACGCCTCGAGCGGATGATCCTCGGCACGTGCACCCCAGGTTGCGCCTGCGTTATTCACCAGAATATCGATCTCACCCAGATGCGATCGCGCTTCGGTCGCAAGGTGCTCAACGTCGGCAGGAACCGAAGCGTCCGCGCGGATCCAGTGTGCGTCGATGCCCAGCGCTTTCAACCGGGAGCACGCCGCTTGCAATTCGTCTGACTTGCGGGCCGACAGCACCAGCCGCGCGCCCATTTCACCCAGCGCTTCGGCGATCTGCAGGCCGAGGCCGCGCGAGCCACCGGTCACGAGCGCCGACTTTCCGGACAGATCGAAAAGCGCCTTCAGCGTCATTGCGAAACGGATTATCGCGGCCAGGACCCGTTGCGCGCCGATTCACTGAGCAGTTCTGCGGGCTGCCAGAACTGCGGGTCGGCGTGCTCGTTGTCGGCAAAGCCGCGCATGGATTTCACGACACGTTCGAGCCCAACGGTCTGCGCGTAAAACATCGGCCCGCCCTTGGTTGCCGGGAATCCGTAACCGGTCAGGTAGACAACGTCGATGTCGCTCGCGCGCAGGGCGATGCCCTCTTCCAGGATCCTGGCACCTTCATTGACGAGCGCGTAAACGCAACGCTGCACGATCTCGTCGTCGTCGATCGTGCGCGGTGTCAACCCGATCTCTGCACGGTAGCGAGCAATCAGGTCGCTGACTTCTGGATCGGGACGTGGCGTGCGATTGCCCGCCTCATAGCGATACCACCCTTTGCTGGTCTTTTGTCCCAAGCGCCCGAGCTCGACGACACGGTCACCGACGCGGCTGTATGCCGTGCCCGGCTTCTCGACATAGCGGCGTTGCCGGATCGCATGGCCGATGTCGAGGCCAGCCAGATCGCCGACCGCAAACGGCCCCATCGCCATTCCAAAGTTCGTCATCGCCGCGTCGATCTGCTGCGGTGAAGCACCCTCGTCGATCAGGAACATCGACTGCCGCAGATAGTGTTCGAGCATGCGATTGCCGATGAAGCCATCGCATACGCCGGACACCACTCCGACTTTCTTCAAGCGCTTGGCGAGCTGCATCACGGTCGCCAGAACTTCCTTGCTCGTACGCTTGCCGCGCACGATCTCGAGCAGCCGCATCACGTTTGCGGGACTGAAAAAGTGGGTCCCGATGACATCCTGTGGCCGTGCCGTAACCGCAGCAATCTGGTCGACATCCAGCGTTGATGTATTGGTCGCGAGAATTGCGCCGCGCTTCATCACCGCATCAAGCTGCTTGAACAGGTGCTGCTTGACTGCCATGTCCTCATAAGCGGCTTCGATCACGATGTCGGCAGACCCGAGTGCGTCGAATTCGAGCGTTGGCCTCAGCAGCGTCATCCGCTGCACCACCTGGTCTGCGGTCAGACGGCCTTTCTTCGCAGTCGCGTCCCAGTTGCGCCGGCACGTTGCAAGGCCTCGATCGAGCGCGGCTTGCTCTTTTTCGAACACGGTCACCGCAATTCCGGCATTGGCAAAACTCATCGCAATGCCTGCGCCCATCGTTCCGAATCCAATTACGGCGGCTGACTTGATCGAGCGGGTTGGCGTCCCGTCGGGTACATCCGAAACTTTGGCGGCGGCACGCTCAGCGAAGAATGCATGGCGCAGGCCCTTGGATTCACTCGACTGCACCAGTGCGTCAAAAAAGCCGCGCTCGACCGCCAGGCCCTGTGCGAACGGCAAGTCGACCGCGGCAGCGACTGCTTCGACACAGCGGATCGATGCCGGAAGCCCACGTGAGCGCGTAAGGACATCGTCACGCGCTTTTGTGAAAAACTCATTGCTCGCTTGCCCGTCCGGCAACTTGGCGGTCCGATCGCGCAACTTTGGATGCGTGCGCTGACCGCTGACCTTGTCGGCAAAACGAAGCACGCCTTCGAACGCCGTCTTGTCGACGATCTGTTCGATCAAGCCGTGCTGTAGAGCGTCCTTCGCCACGATCGGATCACCCCTGACGATCATCTGCAAAGCCTTGGCGGCACCCACCGCGCGCGGCAGCCGCTGCGTTCCTCCCGCCCCCGGTAGCAAGCCGATCTTGACCTCGGGCAAGCCAAGCGCTGCATCGGTAGTGGCGATTCGATAATGACACCCTAGCGCCAGCTCCAGACCGCCGCCCATGCAAACGCCGTTAATCGCAGCGATCACGGGCTTCGGCGAGCGCTCGACGTTATCGATCACCTGCAACAAGTTAGGCTCGGCGAGCGCCGCTGGCGTGTTGAACTCCTTGATATCGGCGCCACCCGAAAAGACGTTGCCTGTGCCGGTGATCACGATCGCTTTGACGGCATCATCGTGCAGTGCGCGCCCGAGGCCGTCGATCAATGTCCTGCGCGTCACCTGCCCCAGGCCGTTGACCGGCGGATTGTCTATCTGCAGGACCGCCGTCTGGCCGCGCCGTTCGTAGTGAGTTGTCATGTCGGTCCCGCTCAAACCTCGAGCCACTCCTGTCGTATCAATCGGTTCGCCTTGAGGTCATCGGGCGAGCCTTCGAAAACCATATGGCCATGGCCCATCACATACACACGGTGCGACACCTGCAGCGCGATCGTCAGCTTCTGCTCGATCAGCAGTACGGAAACGCCGTGCTCTTTCAGCCGCCGCAGAAACTCTGCCACTAATTGCACGATCATCGGCGCCAGGCCTTCGGTCGGCTCGTCGATGATCACCAGCTGCGGATCTCCCATCATCGTACGCGCCAGCGTCAGCATCTGCTGCTCCCCGCCCGAGAGCACCCCGCCTTCGGTTTTCGCGCGCTCGCGCAGACGCGGGAACAGCTGATACATCTGATCGGCTGTCCAGCGGCCGGCACGACTGCCTTTCAATCCAAGTCGCAAATTTTCTTCGACGGTCAGCGACGGAAAGATGTCGCGGTTCTCCGGCACGTAGCCAAGACCTAGATGAGCAATCTCGTATGCCTTTCGCTTCGTCAGGTCGTGCCCGTTGAATTCAACGACGCCAGTGCAATCGACCAATCCCATGATGGCCTTGGCAGTTGTCGAGCGTCCAACCCCGTTGCGTCCGAGCAGGCTGACGATCTCTCCGCTCTGGACCGTCAGGTCGACGCCGTGCAGCACCTGACTCTTGCCGTAGTACGCCTGCAGATTCTCGACGCGCAGCATCAGGCAGCCGCC
>JBDUCU010000261.1:0-2567 GCA_040003315.1 Burkholderiaceae bacterium
ATCGGATCGATTCTGTCCTTTTCGTAGATAGGCTGCCGCAACACGATCGCCCACGTGTCGTCGCGTTTTTCGAAGAAATCGTAGAAGCGTCCCGTGCAGACGACGTCGCAGCGCACGCCATCCACATCGGCCCGTTGCGATATGGTCATCTTGGTTTGCGCGATCGCGCGCGCGCCGGTTACGTCGATCGACGATCCGCCGAGAAAGTGCAGAATACTGACGCCCTTGTTCCACCCTTCGCGGCTGACCTCGATGAAGCGCTCCGCCCGCCCCTGAATCCAGGTCGCCATCATCCGACCCTCCGGATGCCACACGGTACGAAAGCGCTCCCAATCACCGGCGTCGCGCCAGACCACCCAGTTCTCCACCACCTCGCGAATGCGCTGCCTTTCGATCATTGCTTCATCCATAACTTTCGCCCCATACGCGTCAGCTCGCCCGGTTTTCCGCCATCAGGATCGCGGCAGCAAGTTGCATGTCTTCCGGGTAGGTGATCTTGACGTTGCACGCGCTACCGATGACCACGCGCGGAGTCAGGCCCAGCGCCTCGACCGCATGGGCTTCGTCGGTCCGGAATTCGAACCCCGGCAGGTCAAGCGCTTGGCGCAATACGTCATAGCGAAACATTTGCGGCGTCTGCGCCCGCCATAGGGCCTCTCGCGATTCGGTGCAGACGACCCGCTCGTTGTCTCCGATCCGCTTGAGCGTATCGGATACCGGCACTGCAAGAAAACCGCCGACCGCGTCGTCGACGAGCTCGTGCCGCAACCGAAGCACGGCGGCGCGATCCAGACATGGGCGCACGGCGTCGTGCACCACGACCCAGTCTCTTGGGTTTGCAGATTGCAGCGAGCCCACTGCGTTTCGGACTGATTCCGGTCGCGTGACGCCGCCGCAGCGCAAGACCCTGATGTTGTCCGCGGCGTCGATTCGCTCATCGAACCAATGATCGTCGCGTGCGATCACCACATGCACGATCGACGATGGAAAGCCATCGGTCAACCGATCAAGCGCATGCTGGAGCACGGGCTTGTCAAGGAGCGACAAGTATTGCTTCGGCGCGCTCGCGCCATAGCGAAAGCCGTTTCCGGCGGCCGGAACGATGACATGGCAACGCACAGGTCGCGCGGCGGATGCGTCCGCGGGATGGCTGATCAACGGTTCAGTCACGGGAGCGTTCGGGTATGCGGGTGCAAGTCTGGCCTAAGAGGCTGCTCTGGGAAGGCTTATCCGATCATGCGCCGCAGTGCCGGTCACCACGACACGTTCGCGGGCTTTCGGAGTGCTGAACGGACAGCCGAATTTGACCGGCTGCCGCTGCCGCATTATACGGACGGCCGTCCCGATAAGCGCGAGGTTCAGCAATCGTCGCCTCGGCCGTCGGCGACGAAACGCAGGCTTCGGCCTTCCGTGGGCGACGCTTCGGTGCCGCCAGCGATATGGCGCCAGGTGGCACTCCTGAATGAGCACCCGTCGAGCGGCAATGCGTGGCCGAGTGTGACAGACGCGCCCGGGTGTGACCTTGCTTCAGCGATAATTCGTCGGGCCGGCAGTCTTCCAACGAACGCGAAAGGTCGTCATGTTCAGAGTGGGTTTCGGTCAGGATTCGCACCCTTTTTCACGCGACCCGGAAAGAAGATTGGTGCTGGGCGGCATCGTCGTTGCCAATGAATCGGGCCTCGACGGCAATTCCGACGCGGACGTGGTCTTGCACGCACTTTGCCGCGCGCTCGAGCAAGCTATCGGCCTCGATTCCTTTTCGCAATATGCCGATGAGATGAGTCAACGCGGCATCCAGGATAGCCGCGCATACGTTGAAGTGGCGAGGTCGCATGTCGAAGCCGCCGGGTACCGCGTCAACAACGTGGGGCTCAGCATCGAGGCGCGGCGGCCCAGAATAGACCTGCTTCGCGACGCCATCAAAACAAGCGTCGCCAATCTGCTCGGAATTGGCGTAGACGCGGTAGGCGTCAACGCGACCAGCGGCGAACAGATGACGCCGTTCGGCAAGGGCGAGGGAATTCAGGCGTTCGCCATTGTCAGCCTCGAGCAGCGTTGATGGGTAACGTGGTCACGACCGGGGCGCCGGCGAAGCTCAACTTGACGCTTGAAGTCATTGAACGGTTGCCGAGTGGCTACCACAACATTCGCTCGGTGATGGTCAAGCTCGACGCCATCGCCGACACGATCGAGCTGCGGATAGACCCATCCAGCCAGGGTGTCCGCGTCACCGCCGATTCCCGCGAAATTCCGGTCGACGGGTCCAATATTTGTCACCGAGCCGCCGCAAAGTTTCTGGCCGCGATCGATGCCGTCGCTCGAGTCGACATACACATCGGGAAAGTCATTCCGGTGGCGGCAGGGCTCGGAGGCGGCAGCTCCGACGGCGCCGCGCTGCTGCAGGGGTTGAACCAGGAATTCGGCAGTCCTATGTCCGCGAATGATCTTTCCCTTATTGGGTCGCAGATCGGAAAGGACGTTCCTTTTTTCTTGACGCGCGCACCGGCCGCGGTGGTTTCAGGACTGGGGGAAACGGTTGATCCATTGCCTGTTTTTCCCGACTTTCG
>JBDUCU010000025.1:0-27817 GCA_040003315.1 Burkholderiaceae bacterium
AGACCGGTGTGATGGACGGGCAGGAAAATCCGTTTACGCAGATCTATTCGGCGAAACTCAATGAAGTGCAGAAATTCCTGTCGCTTTCCGGCCACGTTTACACGCCGGCGTACGTGATGGTCGGCACCCGCCACTGGAACACGCTGCCCGCGGACGTGCGCAAGATTCTGGAAGACACCGCGCGCGAGACGCAGGCCTATGTGTACGAAACCGCTGCGAAGGACGATGCCGACCTGCTCGGCAAGCTCAAAGCCGGTGGCATCCAGGTGAACGAGGTCGACAAGGAAGCGTTCATTGCTGCCAGCCGCCCGATCTACGAGGAATTCGGCAAGGAAGTCCCCGGCGCCAAGGAGCTGATCGACCGCGCGGTCGCGCTCGGCAAGTAGCCGAGTGAATTCGCACGACTCGCGCGCGGCCCGCGAAGGCCCGCTTGCCGGTGCCTTGCGGCGCTTTCGAGAGCGCTACGGGTGGGTGCTCGAGTGCGTGGTCGGTGCGTTGATGGTGATACTCGCCGTCGAGGTGACACTGGGCGTCGTGTTTCGCTCGATCGGCGCGTCGCTGAGCTGGTACGACGAAGTCGCATCGGTGCTGCTCGCGTGGCTGACGTTCTACGGCTCGGCGCTGGCGTCGGTCAAGCGCGCGCACATCGGCTGCCCCGAGATCGTCGATCAGATGCGCTGGCCCTGGCGGCGCGGCTTCAATATCTTCGCGCAGCTGCTGGTGATCGTTTTCTTCGTGCTGCTGGGCTGGGTCGGCGCATCGATCCTGCCCATCCTGCACGGTGATGCGCTGGTCAGCCTGCCATGGGTGCCGATGAGCGTGGTGCAGTCGGTGATTCCAATCTCAGCGGCGCTGATCGTGATCGCCGAGACGACCCATCTGATCGATCTGATCATTGCGCGCGCGCCGCCGGCCCCGCCCGCGGTACCGCTCGCGGACGCGCTGCACTGATGCCCGGTTCTGATGCGTTGCGCTGAGGCAACCACGCGATGATCACGATGCTGCTGCTGTTTGCCGCGGTGCTGGCGCTGGTGCTGATCAACGTGCCGATCGCGGTGTCGCTCGGAATCGTCGCGCTCGCCGCGATGATCGCGAGTCACGGCGCCGGCATCCTGCCCAATCTCGCTTTGGTCACCTATAGCGGCGCCACCAATTTTCCGCTGCTGGCGATTCCGCTGTTCATTTTGGCCGGCGCGATCATGAATGCGTCGGGCATCTCGCGCCGGTTGATCGCGTTCGCAGCGGCGCTGTTCGGCTGGATACGCGGCGGGCTGGCGCACGTATCGATCGGCGCATCATTGTTTTTTGCCGAGATTTCCGGTTCGGCAGTGGCCGACGTTGCCGCGCTGGGGTCGATCCTGATTCCCGGCATGAAAGCCAAGGGTTACCCGGCGCCGTTTGCTGCGGCAGTGATGTCTTCGTCAGCGACGCTCGCCGTCATCATTCCGCCGTCGATCCCGATGATCCTGTACGCGGTAATGGCAGAGACATCGGTCGTCCAAATGTTTGTCGCCGGTATCGTGCCCGGCATCATCGGCGCTATCGGCCTGATGGGGATGGCATCCTGGTTCGCACGTCGCTACAACCTGCCGCGCGAGGAGGCATTTTCGTGGAAGCGCGTAGCCACGGCCGGGCGCGATGCGTTCTGGGCGTTCTCGTTGCCGATCATCATCCTCGGCGGCATCTTCGGCGGCGTGGTCACCGCCACCGAGGGCGCGGCGCTGGCGGTAATCGCTGCACTCGTGGTCGGGCTGCTGATCTACCGCGAGCTCAATCTCAAGGAGTTACGCAAGGCGGTGCTCGAAGGCGGCGTGCAAACGGCGGTGGTGATGTTGCTGGTCGCGACCAGCGCACTGCTCGGCACCTACCTGACCGAAGTGCAGGCCCCGCAGGCACTGGCGAAGGGAGTAGCCGACTTCACGTCGAACAAATGGGCGGTGCTGGCGCTGCTCAACGTGCTGTTTCTGGTACTCGGCATGTTTCTGCATTCTGCCGCCGCAATCATTCTGGTAGTGCCGATCGTGATGCCATTGGTGCGCGCCGCCGGCATCGATCCAGTGCACTTCGGGCTGATCGTCACGATCAACCTCGGCATCGGCCAGCAAACGCCGCCGGTGGCAAGTGTGTTGATGGTTGCGTGCTCGATCGCCAAGGAGTCGGTGTGGGCGGTCACGCGCGTCAACGTGTACTTTATCGCGGTGCTAGTGGCGGTGTTGCTGCTGGTGACGTATGTTCCTTTCACCGGCCTTGCGCTGGTCGAATATTTTTATCGTTAGTCCAGTGAAACCGTCAAATCGCGCCCGAGCGGCCGAGCAGCGGCGTGTCGGGCTAGGCGCAATGCGCAGACATAGCGGGATCTATGGCGAGCATTTGCAACGACGCTCGGCGCGCCGAGGCGCGGACGAGCGGGCGTGTATTTTGGCGGTTTTACTGGACTAGGGATGGATTCGATCGACATTGAACGCAACGGGGCAATCGCGACCGTGGTGCTGAACCGGCCGCACAAGCTCAACGCGCTGACGCGCCACATGTGGGCTGCGCTCGGCGATGCGATCGAGCAATTGTCGGCGGATGACTCGTTGCGTTGCGTGATCATTCGTGGTGCCGGCGAGAAAGCGTTCTCGCCCGGCAACGACATCGCGGAGTTTGCGCATGAGCGCTCGAACAAGGCGCAGGCGATCGAGTACGGCAAGGTGATGCATCGCACCGCCGACGCACTTGCGAACTGCCGCCTTCCGCTGATCGCGCAGATCCACGGCATCTGCGTCGGCGGCGGACTCGAGATTGCGGCTTTGTGCGATCTGCGCATTTGCGGTGAATCGAGCCGCTTCGGTGCGCCGATCAAGAATCTGGGTCTGGTGATGGCCTACGCTGAGATGGCGCCGCTGTTGCGACTGGTCGGCCCGACGATTGCGCTCGAAATTCTGCTCGAGGGAAGAATCTTCGACGCCGCAGAAGCGAAGGAAAAGGGGTTGGTCACGCGCGTCGTTCCCGATTTGCAGGTAGGCGCAGAAGCTCGCGCGGCGGCACAGCGCATTGCCGACGGCGCGCCGCTGGTCGCGCGATGGCACAAGAAGTTTGCGCGCAAGCTGGCCGAGGGCACGCCCATTTCTGCCGCTGAGTACGACGAGTGCTTCGACTGCTTTGACACCGAAGATTTTCGCATCGGCTACGCGGCGTTTCTCGCGAAGCAAAAGCCCGGGTTTCTCGGCCGATGACGGGTCCGCTTGCTGGCATGCGTGTGCTGGAGCTCGCGCAGATCATGGCGGGCCCAACCGCAGGAATGATGCTGGCCGACTTGGGCGCCGGCGTCATCAAGGTCGAGAAGCTGCCGGGCGGCGATGATGCACGTGGATACAGCGAGCCGCGCGTCAACGGCGTTTCGGCGCCGTTCCTGATCTTGAATCGCAACAAGCGCGGCATCGCGTTGAACCTAAAACACGCGCACGGGCGCGAGATCCTGCTGAAACTGGTGCGCGAGGCCGACGTGCTAACCGAAAATTATCGAAAAGGCACGCTGGAAAAACTCGGCCTAGGTTACGACGTCCTCTCTGCCGAGAACCCCGGTCTCATTTATTGCGCGGTGTCGGGCTACGGACGCGAAGGGCCATTTGCCGACAAAGGCGGATTCGATTTGATCGCACAGGGATTCGCTGGCCTGATGTCGATCACCGGCGAGCCCGGAGGCGCGCCCGCCAAGACCGGCAACTCGGTCGCGGACATCAATGCCGGCATTCTCGCGGTCGTCGGTGTCCTGGCCGCGTATGCGCACAAACTCAGGACCGGCGAAGGCCAGGTCGTCGACACGTCGCTGATGGAGGCAGCGCTGCAGCAGACGTACTGGCACGCCGCGATCTACTTTGCCACCGGCGAATCACCCGGCGCGACCGGATCGGCGCATATCCTGACTGCGCCGTACCAGGCGTTCCGAGCCAGCGATGGCTGGATCAATATCGGTGGCGCCAATCAAGCCAACTGGGAACGCATCGCCGACGTACTCGGTCATCCCGAGTGGCGTCACGATCCGCGCTTCGCGACCAACGCCGCACGCATGAGCCACCTCGACGCATTGACCACTGCAATGAATGCGGTGATCACAACACGCAGCCGGCAAGAATGGATAACGGCCTTCGACGCGGCCGGTGTTCCAGTCGGCCCGGTCCATACAATCGGCGAAGCGCTCGAGCATCCGCAGACGCTTGCACGCGGCATGGTGGTCGAGGTCGAGCATCCAAGTATCGGCGCGATGAAGGCTTTGGGGTGCCCGCTGCATTTCTCGCGCACGCCGACCGAAGTGAAGCGGCCGGCGCCGCTGCTCGGTGAGCACACGCGCGAAGTGCTGCGCGAAATCGGATATTCGGACACGCAGATCGAAGGCTTCGTCGACGAAGGAGTGGTCGAAACGCGCGACTAACGCGGTGCTTCCTTGACGAACTCGGCGACGTCGCCCAGGACCGGCGCCAGAAACCGTAGCGGGCCGGCAAACGCGCCGATCAACGTGACGTGATTGGTGCGCGGATAGATCTGCAGCGTCACCGGAACGCCCATCGCCTGCAGCCTGCCCGCCAACTGCTTGGTATTGCGCTTGGGGTTGATCAGATCATCGACCGGAGCCGCGGCGAGAAACGTGCGCGGTGCGTTGGGTGAGATGTAACGGATCGGCTGTGAGTCAGACGGGCTGTCGGGGAAAAAAAATACGGGCTTCACGTCAGGGTTCTCGATCGGCAGGAAATCGTACGCGCCGGCCAACCCGATCCATCCAGCCAATTGCGTGGTCTTCAATCCTTCGGCACCAAGCCAGCGTGCATCGAGGGCGAGCATCGCCGCGTTGTAGCCGCCGGCGCTGTGGCCCATCACAAACACACGCTTCGGATCGGCGCCAAGATGCGCAGCCTCGCGCATTGCCCATGCCATTGCGGCAGCGTTGTCCTTCAAAAACTCCGGATACCGCACTTCGGGGTACAAGCGATAGTCGGGGATGACGGTGATGATGCCGCGTGCTGCAAGCGCTTCTCCGACGAAACGATATTCGCCGCGCTCGCCACGATTCCACGAGCCACCGTAGAAAAACACGACCAGTGGCCAGCCGTTGTGCGGTCGAACTCGCTCAGCCGTGGCGCGCGGTGAGTAGACATCAAGGTGGCGGCGCTCGCCCGGACCGTAGGCCGCAGTCGATACCTCGTGCGAGTCCGACGGAACCAGCGCATTTAACGCGCGTATCGGAGAACACGCGACGATCGCGACCGCCGCGACCACGACGACCAAAACAATTGCGAGTAAGCGCACGTGAGAGATCAAGTGGTGATCGCCCCGGAAAGGATCACCGGGCCGGTCGGTGCGCCAGTCGGCGATCCGCCTGCTGGCTCCACACTAATTGCGAGTTGCGCGCCCTTCCGCAGCTGGCGTCGGTGACCCTCGGGCACTTCGAGTGTTGCATCGACACGGCCCAGCACAGCCAATGAGAGCGGCGCACCACCCTCGGGAATCACCCAGAGCTCATAACTCTGCGATGGTCCCGCAATGATCGGTCGCGCAGCGCGCAATTGCAGCGTACGGCGGTCACTCGACAGCGCCGCGACGACCGTCGCCGCATCACCTTTTGCGGCTAGCTGCGCCACAGGCGTCAGTGTGATGTCGGGCGTGCCTCGCAGTGTGAGCACGGCGATGCCGAACATGAGCGCCGCGGTCGCGCCCAGCGCCCAGCCACGCAAGAACGACACGCGCGAGTACCACGGGCCTCGGTATTGTGAAAGGTTGAGCTCACGCTCCAGCCGCTGCCAGCCAGTGACCGGCGGCGTTAGCGCAACGCGGTCGCTATAGCGAGGCGCGAAATCGTGCTGCAGCATGCGCAGTCGCAATGCCACGCCGGCTTCTTCTCGTGCTGCGCGTTCGAAGCGGCGCCGCGCGCGACCGCGCAACGTGCCGAGCAAGTACTCGCCGATCAGTCCATCGAGATGACGATGGCGCGCAAGCTTCATCGCACGGCTCCTGCACTGCCCGTACATTCATCGATGCAGACTCGCAAATTGGCCATGCCGCGGCGGATCCACGTCTTGACTGTGCCGAGCGGTTTGCTTAGATGCGAAGCGAGGTCACCGTGACTCAGGCCGTGTTCGTATGCCAGCACCAACGCCTGACGTTCCGGCGCCGCCAGCTCGCCCAGGCACCGGCGCAGGAATTCGCGCAACCGACTTGCGTCGAGCGTGTCTTCGGCTTGCGTAGCGTGGCCCCAGTCGAACATTTGATCCAGCGATGCTTCCGGTTCGTCATCCAGCGCCGCGTGGTACGAGACCACGCGCGCAACGTCATGTGTTTCCATCACATCGATCGCACGATTGCGCACGATGGCGGTCATCCAACCCACCGGCGCGCCGAATGGATCGAAGCTCTCGGCAGCGCGCCAGATGCGTGTGAAGCTGTCGTGCAACACCTCCTCGGCCAGCTCTTTGCGGCGCGTGATGCGCTGCGCAACGCCTAGCAGCAGCGGCGAGCAGCGGCGATACAAGCGCGCAAACGCGTCGACGTCCCGCGCCGCAGTTGCTACCAGCAAGCGCCTGATCTCTTGTTCATCCAGCACGTGCGCACCCTCTGTTGAAGTTACGGTTCATTGACCTGCCTGGATGGTGCCATTGTGGCGGAACGTCTGCCGCTCGTCGCCGAAGCCCCAGCCGGATCGCTCGAATTCGCATGACAACCGAACACTATTCGTCGGCAACGGCTATTTGGGGCGCGGCGATTCAAGCAGTTTGTCGGGCTGGCTCAAAGTCCCTTTGCGCAATTCACGCACGGCGTTGGCTACTGCTCGCGCCACGTTTCGCACTTCTTCCTGAACGTCTTTGTCCCGATCGAGCTCGTCGTGACTCGTGGCATACGGTTTGTAGTAACCGATGTAACGATCAAGCCGCGACTGCTTACCCGCATCGGTCAGGCCCATCCAATCGAGCCAATCGGTCAACGCGCGCCGCGCACCTTCGATGCCGGCCACGTCGCCGTGCACCACCAACCCGTACGCACGACCCGCCAGGTGCTTCGGATACGGCCAGCCGGCAAGCTCGATCTGCTTGGCCTTCTTCGCATCTTTGCCGTCGGTGGAACTGGGATCCGGGTTACCGCCGTCGGCACACACGAGCCGATCAATCATCAGCTTCAACGCGCTCGGCGCCTGATACCAGTAGACCGGGGTGACGATGACGATGCCGTGTGCCGCGGCCCAACGCGGATAAATGTCGTTCATCCAGTCGTTGACCTGGGCCAGCGAATGATTCGGATAGCAGCTGCACGGCCAGTGGCACAGCGGCATCGCAGTCGATACGCAGCCCTTGCACGGATGGATATGCTTGCCATAGTCGGACGTGATCAGGCTCAGATCGAGGTCGTCACACGCGATACGCGCTTTTTTCAGCGTGTCGAGCACGATCCGCGACAGCCGATACGTCTTCGACATTTCGCCGGGGCAGGTGCCGTCGTTGCGCGCGGCGCCGGAGATCACCAGGACTCTGGACTTCGACGCCGGATCCTTCTGCCGCTTTTCTGCAGCGCGGATGGCGTCGCGCGCCGCGCGCCATTCATCCGACAGATCGTATGAAGCATTTGCAAAACCGCGACCCGCGGGGTGCGTGAGCGGAGCCTTGCGATGGTTGATATAACCATCCCAAGCGATGACTTCGATTCGTTGCAACGCGCTCGCTTCAGCAACAAAGGCCGGATCGGTGAATTTCTCGAGAAACCGTGCCCTGAATGTGTCGCGGGTCAGCGGGCCCGGTGCCTGCCCTTTACGAACCCGGACCTTTGGCTTTGTCATCCACACTCTCCAATTTGCTCGGTTGAGGCTTCGCGGCTCCGGACTCACTGTCCACCGCCGGTGCGGTCGCGGCATCGTCCTCAAGCAGGATATCGACGGAACTCACTCCCTGCACCGGTAAATCCGACATCGACGTAATCACATCATCTGCCGCGGCCACGGCCCGTCGGCGCAACAGCAACTGCCGCATCAGCAGTCCACCGGCGATCAGTCCCAGCAGCACCGCTGCGCTGATCGCCAGCACGCCGGTGAGGACGCCTCGCGCTGCCGATGGCTTCGATGCCGCTGCCACCGTTGACCCGGCCGTATCGATCGTCGTGGCGACGGACGCTAACTTCGGTCCGGCGGACACCTGCAACACCACTGAGTCACCGGCCACCAGCGTCGAACCCGGCGGAGGTGTCTGAGCCAGGATCTGATCGCGACCTACGGGACTCTCGGACTCGGTGCGAGTCACCTTGAACTCAGCCAGAGACCGTGTGGCATCGGCGTAGCTGCGTCCAATCACGTTGGGCATTTCGAAGATTTCGATTGCGGCGCGAGGCGCGGTCGAGACCGTCAGCATGATGGCCGATCCCGCGACTGCGCGCGCCGCCGCGCGCGGGTTCTGTTCGACGACCTGGCCTTCAGGTGCATCACTCGGCGCGCCGCTGCGCGGACGTGCCGAGTGCTCCACGGAGAAGCGCGTAAGCCGGGCCTTGGCGCGATCGAATGACATTCCAACCACGTTCGGCACGTCGATCATCTCCGGACCTTCCTGGCCGGCAGATACCTGGAGTTTCACCACGCTGCCCCGCTTGACCAGTGTGCCTTCCGCGGGTTGCTGCTCGATCACGGTGCCGACGCGCTGATTACTCGTGATCACCACCGGTTGGGCTTTGAGCTCGAGATCCCTTTGCAGTCGCTGCTGTGCTTCGTTGATATTGATGTCGGTCACTCGCGGCACCCTGACCAGCGATCCATCGGACAGCACCAGACTGACTGCCGAGCCGGCGGGCGCTCTGGCCGGAGCCATCGGCGCTTGCGCGAGCACCGTGCCGCCGGGCTCTGAAGCGGAACGATAAGAGCGCTGCAATGTGAAGCGTGTCAGTCGGGTGCGCGCCTCGTCGAAGCTCAAACCCACGACATTGGGTACCGGCGCTAAACCCGCCGGGTTCGATCCCGCGCCGAGCGGTACTTGCGGCGCTATCGACGAGTCGATTGCGTCAGCCGGCGCCGGCTTCGGCGCCACATCGATGATCGGCGCCAAATCTCTGCATTGACCCGCTGCGCGGGCGCGATCACGCTCGGACGGCGGCAGCTGATTGCACACGAGCCGCTGCGCCAGCGCGCCATCGGCGTGACCGATAACGACGAGCACCGCGGCAACGCGCACGGCATGCTTCAACGCCTGCATGGGATATTGGGTTGCTCGACAGCCGACTGGGTTTTGAGATTGTGACCGAAGTCGAATGCCACGTCGGCGGCCGACGACGCGCCGCATGCAGCGGCTAGATGTAGAAGTCGACGCCTGCGCGCTGATCGGGTTGAACCAGATCTCGCTTGAACGGATCCCTGCGCGCGCCCTTCACGCCGGTGGCGTGCGCCTTGATCAACGCACTCTTGTATCTAAGGCGAGCAGCGACCGAGGTTTCGCCCAGCGCAACCAGCTCGATCTGACCCTGTTGCACTGCAAGTGTCGCGCTTTGAACATCCGCGATCAGTTCAAGCACGAGTTTCAGTTCGGGCAGCGCGTTTTGCCCGACTTTGATGTCGAGCACCGGGTGCGATGTCGATGTAAACGTGTGCTCGTCGAGTTGGATGATCGCCGGCGGGGTCGGCGTCAGCGCACTGAGCTGAACTGCGCGACGCACCGCAGGCACTGTTGCCCATCCGCGCACCAGCAGCTCGAAAACATCAATATCGAGAACTTGATTTAATTCGGCAGCGGCGGAGGTTGCCGACGCGCGCAACGTGTCATGTCGTTCATGCGCGGTCGGTTCGTCGTTGAAGTATTCCTGCAGCGCTCTTTCGACATCGTCCGCGGTGATATCGATCGGAGCGGCGAGTCGAATACCGTTATCCATGAAGATCCTCTTCGACGCGCACCGCATCGGCCTCCGCTTCGGACGACGCCGCAAACTGAATCGATGTTTGACCTGGATCGAGACGCGCCGCAAATGTCACTTCGTCGTGCCGCAAGTCGGTTGCCGAGACTTCCGCAGCGGGGCTCTCGATTAACGGCTGAGCTGCGACTTCCACTGCGGTTGCGCGGCGCCGAAGCCACTGGCGTATCAGAAGCACGCCGAGTAGCAGACCCAGCAACACCGCTGCAGCAAGAAGCAGCACGTTGCCGGGCATCGCGATGATTGATTCAGTGTTGCGCGCCGGCGTGGTCACTGTCGGCGCTGCGGGCGCGGGCGAAGGCGCGGGCGTGGCCGAAGGGGTCACCGCGGGACTGGCCAGTGATCCGTCTGACACGCGCAGAACGATCGCACTTCCTGCAGGCACGGAGCTTCCGGGCGCGGGCTCCTGCGCGAGAACCTGACCACTTGGCGCGGCCTCTGCGATGCTAACGCGTTCCACTCTGAACTCTGTCAGCGCACTGGTCGCATCGTCGATGACGCGACCAACCACGTTGGGGACTTCGAACGTCTCGATCACCGGCGCGGGGCCGCTCGATACCACTAAATCGATCTCTTGCCCTGCCGCTGCACGGGCAGACGCTTTCGGTCGCTGTTCGATGATGCGGCCGACCGCAGCGCTGCTCTCGCGGTCGAGGCGCCGGACCTTGAATCGATTGAGTCGCGGCTGCGCGCTGTCGATGCTCAGGCCAACAACGTTCGGCAGCTGCACCTGCTCGACTGGTCTGCGCTGCTCCGGCGGTTGCGGCTGAATAGCGCTTTGAGGGGGTGCGACGCGCGCAGGCATCGGCTCGACGATCTGGGGCGCTGGAGGCTTATCGATTGCAACAGCAGGTTGCGGCTGCGGCTCAGCTTGGCTGACGACGGGTTTCGGCTCGTCAATTTCAGATGCAGGGACCCTCGGCGGTGGCCGCAGCGAGCCATCAGACAAGACGACCGTGATCGTTGCGCCGGCGGCCCGTCGCGCTGGCGGCGCCGGCTGCTGTGCCAGCACCATCCCGCCAGGTTCGGCGCTCGGTCGATACGAACGTTGAAGCTTGAAGCGGGCGAGCTGCTGTTTGGCGTCATCGAACGTCAAACCAACAACCGACGGGACTGCGATGTCGGCAGTCGGCGCGGGCCGATCGACGATCAGCGCCGTATCGACGCACGCGCCCGCGGCGCGTGCAAACACGCGCTCACTCGCCGGGATCGTGCTGCAGGGCAGCGGCTGGGCGCCGGCCGCCGTTGCTGCGGCGCCGAGCAACAGGAATAGATACCGTCGCATGATGTGCACAGCTTGCAATGATCTGTCCATCCGCCACGGTGGCGGGCAATTACCAGGCCGAAGCGGCCGGTTAGTCCCGATCAACGCTCGACAGCGTGATTGCGTCTACGCGGCCCAGCACGTCGGGCGTCAGTTTCGGGAGCACTTCCAGCGCTTTCAGGTTCTCTTTCAGCTGCTCGACCCGGGTGGCGCCGGTAATAACCGTGCTGACGTGCGGATTGACCAGGCACCAGGCCAGCGACAGCTGCGCGAGCGTGCAACCCAGATCGCTCGCGACCTGCTCGAGCTGCGCGACGACATTGTTCTTGGCTGGATCGGTCAGACTCGCGCGCAGAAACGCATAGCCTTCGAGGGTGCCTCGCGAACCGGCCGGGATGCCATCGCGATACTTGCCGGACAGCAACCCCGAGGCCAGCGGACTCCACGTCGTTAGGCCGAGCCCCAGGTCCTGATAGAGTGGCTGGTATTCCTGCTCGACGCGCTTGCGGTGCAGCAGGTTGTACTGCGGCTGCTCCATCACCGGCTTGTGCAGATTGCGCCGATCAGCGATATCCCACGCGGTGCGGATCTCATCGGCGGACCATTCGCTGGTGCCCCAGTAGAGCGCCTGTCCGCGCTCGACCATGTCGTGCATTGCCCAGACGGTCTCTTCGATCGGCGTATCCGGGTCAGGGCGGTGACAGAACACCAGGTCGACATAGTCGAGCTGCAGGCGCTTGAGCGACTCGTCGATCGCCTGGCGCAGGTATTTGCGGTTCAGCGTGTTGCGCTCGTTCGGAAACTCGCCCTTGCCCACCGCCAGTCCCCAGTAGAACTTGGTCGACACGATGTATTTGAGCCGCGGCCACGCGAGCTCCTTGAGCACGGCACCCATGATTTCTTCGCTCTGGCCGCGCGCATAGATCTCGGCGTTGTCGAAAAAGTTGACACCCGCGTCGAAAGCGGCCGCCATCAGTTCGCGTGCAGCACGCGTATCGACCTGGTTGCCGTAAGTCACCCACGACCCAAACGAGAGTTCTGAAACTTTCAGGCCGGAGCGGCCGAGGCGGCGATAGTTCATGGCTGCACACAATTCTGGGGAACGCGCAGTCTATTGCAGAGCGTGCCCGCTCGGGACGCAACGAGGGCACGCATGCACAGGAATGCACGCGCGGGCGCGGCCGGTCGTTGTGCACGGCTCGGGATGGTTATTTGCTAGATTGCATCATCGCCTTAGCCCTGGAGTTGCGATGAGACTCGTGTTGTGGATCGTTCTGGCAGTGATCGCATTTTTCGGTTTCATGAACTGGCCGGTGCTGAATGCGCCAGTGCCGCTGTGGATCGGCGTGACCACGATCACGACCCCGCTGGGGACGCTGATGCTGGTTCTGTTCGGTGTTCTGGTGCTGCTAATGCTGATCGAGCAGAGTGCGGCGCTGGGTGAAGCGCGGCGCTACGGGCGCGATCTCGATGCGCAGCGCAAGCTGGCCGATCAGGCGGAGGCTTCGCGCTTTACCGAACTGCGCAACTATTTGTCGGGTGAGCTGACACGCGGGGAGCAACGATCGGCCGACCTGCAAAAGGCCCTGATGGCGCATGTCGATCGGCTCGAGAGCGCACTTAGGACCGCACTCGACCAGCACGGCAATTCGCTGGCCGCAACGATCGGCGAGCTCGACGATCGTATCGAGCAACGCGCGCCAGATGGCGGTACTCGGCGGACGTAGTCAGCTGCGCCGGGCAGTTCGCTCGATCTGCCCTTCCGGGTGGCGGGACAGCAGCGGAAAGGGATTGATCGCACCGTGGGTACGGCGCTAGATGCCATAGTGCAAGTGCGGCGGCGTACCGCGCGCGCGCATTGCCGGTAGTGCCGACGGGGCGAGAACGTCGCCTGGCACGACGCGTTGTCCCGATCGAATATCGGCCACGCTATCCAGATGCGCGTGGTAGTGCCGGTCGCCCGCCGGACCGAGCACCCACACGACCGTGCCACCGAGACTGTTTTCGCCGACGCGCGACTCGATGCCGCGTGTGGTCGAAATCACCGACGTTCCACGCGGCGTGCCATGAGCGTATCCAAAATGCCCACAGTGCGGAATAAGCACATACCTGATTGCGCGCGCGGCGACACTGCGATTGCGGCATCATCGCGCGCCCTGGATACCGAACGTTCATTTCTCGTGAACCGCTTGCTCATTTCCTTATTGCGCAGGTTTGCTGCAGCGTTTGCGCTGATCGCCGCCGGACCCGTCCTGGCGGCGCAACCTTTGATCGCTCCGGCTGAGTTGGCGGCGCGGCTGGGCGATTCGAGCCTGCGCATCATCGATATTCGAAATGGCAACAGCGCCACTTCCCCGTTCCGTCTGGCGCATATCGCCGGCGCGCAGCACGCGCCGTACGTGCAATGGCGTGGGCCAAAGGACAGTCCCGGAAAGCTGCCGAGCACCGAAGCGCTGACGACTCTGATTCAGCGGCTTGGGATCGACCGGACCACGCCGGTGGTCGTTGTTTACGCGGGCGAGGACTCGACTGACTTCGGTTCGGCCGCGCGGGTTTACTGGACGTTGAAGGCGGCCGGAGTGCCGATGCTGTCGGTGCTCAACGGCGGTATGACTGCATGGCGCGCCGCCGGCCTGCCGGTGGTTGCGGGGTCCGCGACCGCCGCCGTGCAACCGCTGTCGAAGTTCGACCTGCGGCTCGACCCACGCCTGATCGCTACGCGCGATGAAGTCGCGCAAGCTGTGGGAAATGGATCGACCCAATTGCTCGACGCGCGGCCCGTCGCGTTTTTTGCTGGCGAAACGCGTCACCCCGCGGCGAAGACGCCGGGGACAATCGTCGGAGCAAAGAATGTCAGCCACGAGGTCTGGTTCACTCCTGATGCGGTGTTGCTGCCGCCCGCCGACATCCGGCGTGTCGCGCAGCAGTCCGGCATACGGACAGATCAGCCGACCATTTCTTTTTGCAACACCGGGCACTGGGCGGCCACCAACTGGTTTGTGTTGTCGGAGCTGCTTGGACAAGACAACGTCAAGCTGTATCCCGAATCGGTGGTTGATTGGTCCAACGCCGGCCTGGCGATGGATAACGTACCGGGCCGCTTGCAGCAGTTCTGGCTGCAATTGAAGGTTGCCAGCGGCGCGCCTTGATGGCCATTGACGGCGGCTCGATTGCGGCGATTCCGGGCGACGGAACGTCGTCGGTTCGCGCCGGCACGCATGGGCTGCAGCATGCAACGCGCGTCGCCACTTCGCCGCTGGTCGTCGCTGCAGTGCTTGCTTGGCTTGCAATCACGTGGCTGGTAGGACTGCGGCAGGGTTTCCTATTCATCGTCGGCGTCGGCTTCGGTGCGGTGCTGGCCGGTGTGTCGTTTGGTTTTACGACCGGCTGGCGGGTCTGGATCCGCGAGCGCGACCCGACGGGATTTCTGGCGCAATTTCTAGCTATCGGTCTTGCAATGCTGGTTTCCATTCCACTGATTGCGTCGCACGAGGAATTGAGCGGCGCGATCGCGCCGCTGTCGGTGAGCCTTGTACTTGGCGCCTTTGTGTTCGGAGCGGCGATGCAGATCGCCGACGGCTGCGGGTCGGGCACGCTGTACAAGGCGGGGCTCGGCAACGGCTTCAGTCTCGCCGTGCTGCCTGGCTTCATTGCCGGCAGCTTTCTTGGCGCTGTCCATCTCGATCGCTGGTTGGTGCTCGGCAGCTTGCCGCCAGTGTCGTTGCCCGAACACTTCGGCGTCAGCGTCACGCTGATTGTTCAGCTTGGCGTACTCGGCGCGATTGGCGCGTGGCTGTGGCGCGGCCGCAGGCGCACGGATTCGCACTGGCAAGGGCGCGCGATCTATGGTGGGGCAGTATTGCTCGCCGTCTTCGCTGTACTGAATCTGATCATCGCCGGCCAGCCCTGGGGAATCGTGTACGGGCTTGGCCTATGGGGCGCGAAGATCGCGACGTGGTTCGGCGCCGACCTGACCGCCAACGCCTACTGGGGCCGCGAAGTGCAGCAGTTGCACCTGCATTCTTCGGTGCTGACCGACATCACATCGGTCACCAACCTGGGACTGCTGATAGGTGCGCTGATCGCGGCGAATGTGCGCAGCAACGCGCGTCCGAGCACACAGGCGAGCGGCAAGCAATGGCTAATTGCTATCGTCACCGGATTCGTGCTTGGCTATTCGGCACGGCTCGCGTTCGGATGCAATATCGGCGCGTATTTCTCCGGGATCTCGACCGGAAGCCTGCACGGCTGGGTGTGGTTCGCCGCCGCGTTTGCCGGTTCGTACATCGGGATTCCGCTGCGCGAGCGGCTGGGGCTTGAAGAATGACGCTGGCGAGAGTCGCCACGTTCGCGGCGATCTTCTGGATCGCTGCGTTCGGATTCATTGCGCTCGATTGGTTTCGAGCAAATCCGCACAACCGGTTCGATGAGCCGCCGCCTTGGCAAGTCGGGCAGGACAAAGTCGAAGGTGGCGGCCACTGCGCCGCGCCGCTGACTCCGCGCGCTAAATAGCTTGCGCGGCTTCGGCCGGCAAGAATCCTTCGATCGACAGGTAACGCTCGCCGGTATCGTAATTAAAGCCGAGCACGCGCGCGTCGGCTTTCAACTCAGGCAGCTTCTTCGCGATCGCGGCCAGCGTTGCGCCCGATGAAACGCCAACCAGCACCCCTTCTTCGCGGGCCGCTCGTCTGGCCATCTCACGCGCTTCTTCAGCCTCAACCAAAATCACTCCGTCGAGCAGTTCGGTCTTCAGATTCTTTGGAATGAATCCCGCGCCGATGCCCTGAATCGGATGCGGCGATGGCTTGCCGCCGGAGATGACGGGCGACGCCGCCGGTTCGACTGCAAAAACTTTCAGCTGCGGCCACACGGGCTTTAACACCTGCGCCATCGCGGTGATGTGGCCACCGGTGCCGACCCCGGTGATGACCGCATCGAATCCTTCCGGAAAGTCGCGCAACACTTCCTGCGCTGTGGTGCGTACATGCACGTCGATATTCGCCGGATTGTCGAACTGCTGCGGCATCCACGCCCCGGGAGTCTGCGCCACCAGTTGCCGCGCGCGTTCGATCGCACCGGGCATTCCCTTTTCGCGCGGAGTCAACTCGAACGTGGCGCCGTAGGCGAGCATCAAGCGGCGCCGCTCGATCGACATGCTTTCGGGCATCACCAGAATCAGCCGATACCCTTTGACCGCAGCGACCATTGCTAAGCCGATGCCGGTGTTGCCCGACGTCGGCTCGATGATCGTGCCATCGCGTTTCAGCGCTCCGCCTGCCTCGGCCGCTTCGATCATTGAAAGCGCGATGCGGTCCTTGATCGACCCGCCGGGATTGGCCCGCTCTGATTTAATCCACACCTCGGCCCGAGGTGCGATGTCACGGAACAGACGGTTAACGCGAATGGTCGGCGTATCGCCGATCGTTTGGAGAATGTCGAGTGCGCGCATTGTGGGCTCAGCCAGTCGCCGTGATTGGCGATCAATTATCTTATAACGCCACGCCGCCCTCGCAACTGGCTACCCGCATGACACTCGCAATTGGCTATAACGATATTCGCGCCGCAGCGGCGCGGCTGGCAGGCGTCGCAAACCGAACGCCGGTGCTGACCTCGCGCACGGCCGACGATCGCACCGGTGCTGAGCTCTTCTTCAAGTGCGAAAACCTGCAGCGGATGGGCGCGTTCAAGTTTCGTGGCGCTTACAACGCGCTGGTCCAATTTACGCCGCAGCAGCGCCATGCCGGCGTCGTTGCGTTCTCGTCGGGAAACCATGCGCAGG
The DNA here is from genome assembly GCA_040003315.1 of Burkholderiaceae bacterium. Taxonomy (GTDB): domain Bacteria; phylum Pseudomonadota; class Gammaproteobacteria; order Burkholderiales; family Burkholderiaceae_F; genus JACCZX01. The sequence continues at coordinate 16,950 of JBDUCU010000025.1, forward strand.
CAATCGCTCTATCGGCTCGTCTACTCGGAATGCCGGCGACGATCGTGATGCCAAGCGACGCGCCGCAGATGAAGATCGCGGCCACGCGCGGCTATGGCGCTACGGTGAAGTTGTACGACCGTTACACGGAGGACCGCGAAGCGATCAGTCGCACGCTTGCCGAGGAAGGCGGCATGACGCTGATTCCACCCTTCGATCATCCGCACGTGATGGCGGGCCAGGGTACCGCGGCGCTCGAGCTGACTGAAGAGATCGACGCGCTCGATGTCGTGCTGGTATGCGTGGGCGGCGGCGGGCTAATTTCCGGCTGCGCCGTTGCAGCCAAACACATGCTTCCTGAATGTCGAGTGATCGGCGTCGAACCCGAAGCCGGCAATGATGTGCAGCAGTCGCTGCGCCGCGCCGAGATCGTTCGCATCGAGGTGCCGCAGACAATTGCCGATGGCGCGCAAACCCAGCAGCCGGGCCGGCTCACGTTCCCTGTCATTCAGGCGATGGTCGACGACATGCTGACGGTCAGCGATGCACAGCTCGTGTCGACAATGCGCTTTTTTGCCGAGCGGATGAAAATCGTGGTTGAACCCACCGGCTGCCTCGCCGCGGCTGCCGCGCTGGAAGGTGTGCTCGACCTGCGCGGAAAAAGGGTTGGCATCATCCTGAGCGGGGGCAACATTGATACTGCACGCTACGCGGAGTTGCTGGGCGGCATCCGCTGAGCGCTGAATTGGCGCCGCGTATCGGCTTTAACCGATTGTTCTGCTCGCATGCGCATCCCTAGCATCGACCTGCACTGGGAGGTCGAATGCTGGGTAGAGCGTTTGCATGGGTCACATTCATCGCGACGGTGTCGTGCCCGCCCGCCAGCGGCGCTGAGCTCGATGGCACGATCGTCAGGGTTGCCGATGGCGACACGGTCACTTTGCTGGACGCAGGCAAGACGCAGCATCGCATCCGGCTTGACGGCATCGACGCCCCCGAGCGAACGCAGCCCTATGGCCAGCGTGCTCGCCAGTCGCTGGTCGCGCTCGCGCACGGCCGCGCTGCGCGAGCAGAGTGTCCGAAGGTTGATCGCTATGGTCGCGAAGTCTGTCGCGTCGTGGTCGATGGAGTCGACGTGGGTCTCGAGCAGATCCGGCGTGGCTTCGCCTGGCACTACCTGAAATACGCACACGAGCAACGCGCGGATGATCGCAGCAGTTATGCACGAGCTGAAACCCAGGCGCGTGCTGCGCACTCGGGTCTGTGGTCGTTCAGCGACCCAACGCCGCCGTGGGAATATCGCCGCCTGCAGAAAGCCGAGCTGCGCTGAAGGTCAGCGCGATCGGTCTCTTAGCAGCGCAAGGAATTCGGCGCGCAAGGTTGAGTTGTTCAGGAACGAGCCGCGCATCACGCTGCTCGTCATCGTCGAGTCAGAATCCTTGACGCCGCGCCAGCGCATGCAGAAATGATCGGCTTCCATCACGAGTGCCAGCCCGTCCGGCTGCATGGTCTGCTGCAACAGATCGGCCAAGTGGACCACCGCCTCCTCCTGAATCTGAGGTCGACTCATCACCCAGTCGGTCAACCGCACGTACTTCGATAGCCCGATCAAATTGGTACTCTCGTTGGGCAGCACGCCGATCCACAGTTTGCCAAGGATCGGACAGAGGTGATGCGAGCACGCGCTGCGGACGGTCACCGGCCCGACGATGATCAGCTCGTTGAGCCGCTCGATATTTGGAAATTCGGTGACGTGGGGCCTGGGCGAGTACCGGCCGCCAAACACTTCGGTCAGGTACATGCGGGCGATACGGCGCGCGGTCCCCCGCGTGTTGTGATCGCTTTCGGTGTCGATCACAAGACTTTGCAGCACATCCAGCAGCTTGCTCTCGACCTCTTCCTGCAACTCCGCGAGCTCGTCCGGCTCGATGTAGTCCGAAATGTTGTCGTTGGCATGAAACCGCCGGTTTGCTGCTTGCAACCGCGCGCGGATCTTGTCTGAGACCGCAGCGGTCATCGGCTTGGGGCGCGCGGGAGGCATTTGCGTTTGACTATATAGGAACGCCTCTACGAGTTCTGTGCGGCGACGCGATACGCTAAGGGTGTACAAGGGTCAATTGGGGCTGCGGCTCACATTTGTGTCGGCGCAACCGCGTGATCGACCGTTTAACAGGCATCACGCTTGCCTTTTTTTACACACAATAACCGTACTAACAGGAGGTTTTATGAAAAGAGCGATTGCCTTGGTGGCAGCCGCGGTGTTTACCCTGAGTGCCTGCGAGACCATGACCGATGAGCAGCGTCGCACGGCTCAGGGCAGCGGAATTGGCGCCGGCGTCGGCGCAGCAGCTGGAGCGGTGCTGGCTGGAGGTAACAACCGCGTTCGCGGCGCTGCAATCGGCGCGGCGGTCGGTGCAGCGGCCGGTGCGCTCGGTGGCTACGTCTGGAATCAGCGCATGGAGAACCAGCGCCGGCAGATCGAGCAACAGACGCAGGGCACCGGCGTCGACGTTGTCCGAACCGCGGACAATCAGCTGAAGATCAACATTCCGAGCGACATTTCGTTCGATGTGGGCCAGTCTGCCATCCGTCCGAACTTCCGCCCTGTGCTGGATAACTTCGCCCAGTCGCTGGCGCAAAATCCAAGCAGCACCGTGACGATCGTGGGCCATACCGATGCGACCGGTTCGGCCGCTTCGAACGAGCAACTGTCGTTGGCGCGGGCCGACGCAACCCGGAACTATCTTGCGAGCCGTGGGATCGCTTCGAATCGCTTCATCATCGAGGGTCACGGTGAGCGCGAGCCGATAGCGAGCAACGATACCGAGGCAGGCCGCGCGCGCAATCGCAGGGTCGAGATCTACCTCGGCGACCGCAACGCATAAGCCGCCTTAAGGGTGCGAAAGCGGCAGCTCTCAGCTGCCGCTTTCGTTTACTGCCGATCAACCGCCACCGCTTTCCCGGACGTATCCGCGCAGTCGGGCCAGCAGCTGGTTAGCCGCCTGGCGCTCAGCGCCGGTCGCTCTCTGCGCATATTTCGGCAATACAAACGACGTTTGGTCGATCACCGAGCTCCACATCGAAGCCGCACTGACGCGGGTAAAAAGGTCTTCAAACTCCTGTTCGATCATGGCTCGCTCGCCGGCCAGACGTTTTTCCGCCAGCGCCAGGTAGATGCGCAGCTCGATCACTCCGACAAAACTCCAGAAATCCGGATCATCGCGTGCCTTGATCGCGAGGCTTTCGCGGACTTCGGCCACAGTCACCGGATCAAATTTTTTCCAGTTGGGCTTGTCGCCGTCGACAATCAGTTCGGCGGCCATGCGATTTAGCGCCGGATAAAAAAGCGCCGCGTAGTTGCTGGTGCGCGCAAGCGTTTCGGCGCGCGCGTACGACGCCTTCATACTTTCGATCGCAGCGCGCTCTTCTGCCGGTCGCTTTGCGATCGAGGCCACCAGCGCCAGCCGTTTCCATGCCGAGCCGCAGAGGTCTTCGCGTTCGATCGACGGCTGTAGCTTGGTCAAGCCTTCGAGCACTTCGAGCGCCGCTTGAATCTCGGTGCGCGCTTGAGCTAATTGCTCGGCGCTCGGCCGGCCACTTTGCTTGCGGACCTGCTCGACCTGTTCCAACGCGAGTCGAGCCCGCAGATTGCCGAGCTGCTCAGCCGCCTTGATCGACGCACTGCCATCGTTGGCAGCCAGGGCGATGCGATACCACGCGATCGCCTCGGACATCGCTTTCGTCTCGGCCCACGCCAATCCAAACGCCTCGGCAACGGCACCCATGCCACCCCATAGCGCGCTAAAGCGGTCTTCAAGGTGGCGGATCTTGGCGCGTTGCGTCTCGCTGGATGCCTTCTGATATCGACTCCTTATCGCCAGCGATTCGAGTGCCAGAGCCAGCGCAGGCGCCGACGCGACGCCGGCAAATTCATCGGTCAACGATGGCGTCGGATGCTGCGCGTCGCCGACCCCACGGCGGAAAATCCAGTCCGGATCGCCATAGCATTGGTACGCGGCCCAGGTGTTGCCGCCCAGTGCATGCGCCGCGCCGCGCGCATCGGCGACCGCATCGACGAATCGGCGCCCGCGCAACAGCGCATCGTAAAACGCCGTTGCGAACATTTTCGCCGGTTCGTCTTCAACCGCCCAGCCAGCAGCGATCACGCAACGCACACCGATCTCGATCAGCTCTTCGGCGACGTTGGCCGCGAACCGCGAGCGATCGTACGGACGGCCCAGGACTTCGCTCACATTGCGGGCGGCAAGATGACAGCAATTGACGAACACCAGCTCGGGCACCGTGCGCATGTTGTGGATTTCGCGCGTGCCAAGAAACGCGTCGCCCGACAGCACCACGCCACGCGGATTGATCACTTGCTGCGGCGGGTCGCCGAGCTTTGCCGGAACGGGCCCTGCCAGCTCGGGCGGTTCGCCGTGGCCGGCAATGTGCACGATTCTCCAGTCGCGCTCGAGCAACGCGTTGATCACCGTGAGCGCGTCGGCGCCGAACTGTTCCGGATCATCGGGACTGATCAGCGCCTTCACGCGTTGCGCATCGAGCGCGCCATCGGCCCTGAGCCGCGCGGCGACCGCGTTGGCCTCGTCGCGCGCGCCCGTCAGGCGCGGGTAGATTGCTGGATCGCACTTCGGCTCGCCAATCACCAGCACACTCGCGTCGGCCTCGGCGTCCATCACCTGCTGGCGAAACTGCGCAGTACGCAGCTTGCGCAACAGCTTGGCGCGGATTGCCCACGGCAGCGCGTTGCCGCCACCGCCCGCATCGGTGTCTAGCAGCTCCCACGGAATGCCCGCCGTTCCGCTGTCGAGCTCGATCACCATTTCTGTCGTGCCGCCCAGAAACGGCTCCATCTCGACCGGTATCAGCAACTGGAACAGCGTGCGGCCAATCCGCCGATCGGTGTTTTGATCGTTCGAGGCCCGCGCAACCAGTTCGCGCAGCAGCGGTCCCTGCGTAGCCTGCGCACGCACCTCGGTGCGCGCCCGCTTGGTGTCGAGCGTATAGGCAATCGTCGCGTGATCGTACGGACCCTCTTGCGTAACAGCGGTGATGAAGTCGTAATCGGTACCGCGATAGCTCGAGTCGAGAGGCCGCCGTAATGCGCCGGTGCCCGAGCGCACGACGTCGGCCACCGCAAATCGGCCCGGTGTCGCGCTGTGCTGCACCTGCAGCGCGCGCCAGGCTTCGGTTGCACGATCCAAGTAGAGCTCGATCAGGTACAGGTGGCCGACACGCGGCCATCCGCGCGCAGGCCGCTTTGCATCAGTCTGCCGATCTCCAGAGACTCGCTCGTTCGCCTCGCGCAACCGGTCGTCGGCCTCGCGCACGCCCTGTGCAACGAGCTGCGCAGACTGGCCGACCGTGATACCGGTGCCGCCACTGCCAACCATCGTCGCAGCGATTTCGAAAAGCGCGGGCACATCGGCATCTGCGTTGACTTTTTGCTCGGCCATTCGCTGCGCCCACGCGATCGTCGCCTGCCGCACCGTGCGCACCAGGTCCGCAGGCCGCGCCTCGCCCTCGTGTCCGAGGCCCGCAACAATCACCGCTTCCGGTCGCGGTGGCTGCCACGGGTTTTCAGGATCGGTGCGCGTATTGATGAAGATCTGGTGGGTGCCTGGCGGCTCTGGGTACAGGCCCACCTTCAGCGAATCGTCCATCGCTCCACCGATCAGGCGATTCATCACGAACTCGGTGCCTGACAGCCGCAGCGACCGGTAGTGACCGAGCAGCAGCGGCTGGCGGATGAAGCTCAAGTCGCCGTTGACCACCGTTATCGGCAGTGCGGGACTGCGTGCCGAGCTCACGATCGGTTGTCGGCACTCGAGCGCGAGCAATTCGCGCGGCGACTGCGGCGGCGGCCCCGCAAAGCGATGGTGCGATGGTCGACTGCGCACGCGTGCGGTAAGCGCAGGCGCACCGCGCACACTGGCGGGCTCGGCAAACGATTCCAGCAGGCGAGTGGAACCGGCGTCGAGCAACTCTCGGTAGGCTTCGAACGCGTCCTTCGCCGTGGGCAAAGCGCCGTGCTCGCAGGCGAGTTGCCAGGTTCGTACGCCAGGCAAACGTGCACTTGAAACAGTGACGCGGCCGTCGCCTTCGTCGGGTGCGTCGAGGTAGACCAGCCCTTCGTCGCCCAAGCTAAAGCCGTCCGGAGTAAATCGGGCATGGCCGATTACCAGCAGCAGCTTGTCGCTGAATGCAGCTAAGTCGCCATCGACCTGGGCGTCGAGCCGCTTGCGCAGCGCGACCGCACGGTCAAGCACATCCTGCGGTGGCACGCCCCAGCTGTATTGCACGATCTGCATCTCCTGCCGGTGCCACCAGCTGTTTTCGCGCACACGTCTCAGATCATCATCGGCCAGCGCCTGCCACGTCGCCTCCTTCGAAAGCGCGAGCTTGTCGTCGAGCAGCGCCGCCTGCATTTGAATGAAACCGGGGAAGCGTGCCATCAAGGCGCGCGCCGACTTATCTTGAAACGGCGCGCCGAAGGTGACCAGTACGTTGCCGAACGTGTCGTCGCCCGACAGCACCTGCATCGGCGCCCACGAACCCGCATTGGGCGTGCCAAGCATCAGCAGGCGTGCGTCGGCATGCGCCATCATGCGTTGCCATATGTCGGGTCTCTCGAGCTGCATCGTGCGCGCGAGCACGCCGCCCATCGAGTGAGCCAGCAGGCGCACCGGCTTGCCACTTGCCGCACGCGCATCGAGTGCTGCCTCAACGGCCGACGCCAATCGCGCTGCCTCTTCTTCGATCGGTCTGCGCCAATCGAACGCGAACTCGATCACCTCGTGGGTCTTGCCCAGATAGTCGGCGAGCTCGTCGTACATCGATCCGATCGGTCCGTCAGGCTCGACACTGTCGGCACGCCCAGCGGCGTAGTCGAGGCGCTTCAGCCCATTGATCAGACGCCAGCCCAGCCAGATGCGTTTGCCCCCGACCTTAAGGTTGCTGCCCAAAATGCCCGGCAGAATGAATACCGCGGGCTTGTCGCGTCCGGAAACACCCGCAGCCGGCCCGAGGCCGCGTACTCCGGTGGCCGACTCGCCGGACCACGACAGCGGCCCGATGACACGAAAGCCCGGCGGCATGTCTTGTGTCAGCGCGTCGACGACTGCTTCGGCGGTGCGCTCGTTGCTGAAATAGTTGAAGTGCGAAACCTTTCCGCCTTGATCCAGAACGAAGGTCGCGCCCGACGCTCGCGGTGGCCCGCCGTACATTGAGCGGGTTTGCACCACCAAGTCGTTGTCGGTCCAGTAAAAGGCGTCGGCCAGCAGCGTCTTAAGCCATGACGTCACTGAGTCGCCTTCGATGTCACCTGCAACGACCCGCAGCTCTCCCGCAATCGGCTGGTCGACCGCGTGCAGCCATTGCACCAGCGGGCTGTCGGGAATCTGCGCCGCGAGGCCTGGGATCATTTGCGGATCCGCTCGGCGCTGCGCCACCTCGGCCAAAAAATCGACCAGAACTGGAGCGACCGGAATGCCTGCAAGCTCGAGCGTCCACTTGAATACCGACAGATAAGCGTCGAGCCGCTTTGAAGCGAGCAACGTTCCGCGCGCCGGACACGCAACGCGCACGATGCGATCGACCCGGATGCCGCGCCTGCGCACAACCTTTGCGAGTGCCTTCAGCGCGTCGCGCTGCGAGGCGTATTCATCGCCTTTGAAGAATCGCAAATCGTCAGCGCTTAGTTGCGGATTGGCGCATACGCGCGCCATCACTTCGGCGACCAATCCTCCGCGCGAATGGGTAACCAGGTGCAGCCTTGCGCCGTCTGGCATCGCCTGCGCAAGCGTCAACGAGTTGCTGATTGGGCTAACGCCCAGCGTTGGATGGTCAAGGCCATACACGCGATGGTTGTAGTGGGTAAAGAGCGCGTGCACGTACTCCGGATGCAATGACCAGAGCTTTGCAAACGAGCCGCTGGTCGTCGAGAACGTGCCATGTACAAAAACCAACAAGGGGCCTCCGTCGGTCGACGCCGGCGCCTGAACCAGCGGCGCGCTCGCTCCCTTCAGCGGCGGCAGCGACTCGGGCGCAAGCGCATACACGCCTGCAATCACCTGGGCATCGACGTGCTCAACCGCTTTCGATGTAATGAAATCGACCGACGGATCTTTTGCGACTCCGGCGACGACATCGATCGCCGACAGCACGACGTCGCCAAGAAAACCGCGCGTCGTGCCGCGCGTGGCCGCGCCTTGCTCGAGGCCGCGCCACTGCAATTGCGCGGGCACCTGGACCTCGTCGGGACCCGGCGCGTCAACGCCTGCGCGCCCGCGGCCGCGCTTGATCTCGCTTTGCTGCGCAAGCATCAGGTCGCGGGCAGTCTCGGGATGCAGCATCAGCGCCGGTCCGCCCGCGATGTGCAACACCACAACATCCTCGCCCGGGACTGCGGTGACGCGAACATGACCACCTGCGCCACGCTGCGCCCCGACGCGAACCGACTGCTTCAGGACACCTCGCATCGCGGCGGCGGGCAACTCCGCCGCCGCGCGAGTGACGCCGACCGACTGCTCATGTCCCGGCACAACGAAGATGATCGGCTGCCGCTTGCTTGTCGCCATGGTTGGTCCGCGATGGAATCAGGCGCGCTTGCGCCGAAGCATCCTCGGATGCACGATGTTGGTTGCTTCGTCGCGTTTCGGTCGAGCAGCCTCTGCGGCCACGCGCGCGATGAAGCTGTTGTTGACCCAGCCTTCGATGTCGGTCGGCCCTTCTACCTCGACCTTGCTCCACCGATCTCCCGGCTCCAGCAAACGCACCAATGCGCCGTGCAAAAGCGCCGGAGCAACCGGATCAAACGACGCAGCCGGCCCCTTGCGGATGTTCAGTGTGTCCGCAGTGACAACGTAGCGCGGCGGCGCGTCGTGGTGCCTTCCCAGTGCACGGCTGGCGATCGCCGCCAGCGGAAACGCCGGTCCGGGATCGACCTTGCGTCCTCGCGCAATGTCTTCATGGCCGATCACGTCGTCAAGGCGATAGTGGTCGACCAATAGCTGCGCGAGCTCGAGCGCGCGCGAAATCTGGATCTCGGTGTAGGCGTGCCACGGCCGCTCGCCGCCGCCGTGTTTGTGTTCAGCGAGCATGACTTCACTCGCACCGTATTCCTTGCCGAACCACGCGACAAACTTCTCTCCGACCCGGTCCATCCGGCCCGCGTTGTCCATCTCGATACCGATCGAGTGGTTGTTCAATCCCAGATGCCCGTCCCACTGGCTGACGCCTGCATGCCAGGTGACGACGTCAAATGGCGCAAGCTGCATGATGTGTCCATCGCGCGCCAACACCGCATGCGCTGATGCATTGTCTGTCGGCCTGCGGGTGCATAGCGTCTCGACCGAGCTTTCACACGATCGGCCTGCCGTGTAGTGCAACACCAGATAGCGCGCTCTCAACGTTCCGCCATGGTTTGGCGTGGCACGGAAGCTGACGCCATCGCCAACCAGGCGGTGATTCTGAATTCCGAGCATGCGCGTGCCTAGACTTTAAAGGGCCTTTGCGCGACGAAGCGCCCGACATCGCCCAGCAGATACAGGTTCGGCGTTTGCGTGGACGGCAATCCCGCGCGGATCGCGGCGTGAAAACCCGCGTAGTTGCCTTGGTAGGCGCCGAGGTTCCACACCTGCAGTAGTTGGCCGGTAAACGCACCGTTGTGATCACCGTCCATCGAGGTCTGATTGTCCTGGCAACCGGAAATCAAAATCACTGCCGCTTTGAACTTGCGCGCAATTGAGTTGACCCGACCTCCCGCCACGCTGAGGTTGGACAGCACGGCGTCGGGATCGGCAACGCTGGTCTTGCCAGCGGCTTTGGCAACATCGGTCTGCAGCTTGTCGTAGAACGTCTGATGCTGCGCATAAACCCGCCGGCTGACTTCTAACGGCATCATCTTCGAACGCGCGGTCCCCGCTGCAGCATCCGTCATTGGAAGCCGTGCGCGAGTGACCGTGCCCGAATGGCAACTGTCGGATAACACGAGGATGCGCACGCCGGCGGCAAACCGGCTTAGCTCGAAGTACAGCTCGTCGTCGATCAACTGGCCGTCATATAGGCACCACGTCTCGTCCTGCTTGTCGGTTTCGTCGCCGGTGACATCGCGAACCTGGCCACCATGACCTGAGTAAGTCAGGAAGAACAAGTCACCGCTTTTCAGCGACTTCGCAGCACTACGGATATTGCTCAATAAGTTCGCGCGCGTGGCCTTCCTGGTCAGCAGCGTCGTGGCCTTGATTTTTTGAGAGCGCGCCAGCGCTGCCATGTCGTTGGCGTCGAATTCGCACGCCCCAAGCGGGCCGGTCCAGCCTTCGTAAGCCGCAGAACTGACAGAATTCAGACCGACATGCAGCGATAGCGCTCGCACCTTGGGCACGTTTGGTTCTTTTCTTGCCATGAAGACCTCTTCGCGTAAGAGCCGATGATCGCGGCAATCGAGCGCAACATCAACCGCTTCAGCCCGCGATCCCCCGTGAATAATCAATAGCGAGCACTTGACCAATACCGTAGCACCACTTAAGACGCGCTTATGCAACACACCGCGGTGCCAAGGCTGATCTTTCTGTGCAGCGGTCACATGATCGACAAACTGGACCGCCACGCCCCGCGGTTTCCGCCGCAATGTGAACCGCGAGTGGCTGCCGAAATCGATGCCCGATTGGCCGCGCTGGACGCAGGACCTGGCGACCTGGCGATGACGCAGGGCGCGTGCGGGGCCGACCTGCTATTTGCCGAGGCCGTGCTGAGGCGCGGGGCGACGCTGCAACTGGATCTGCCGTTCAGCGAAGATCTCTTCCTCGCAAGGTCGGTTGATTTCAAGAAGGCGTCGTCGTGCCTCCCGGACCGGTGGCGAGATCGATTCA
>JBDUCU010000026.1:0-27774 GCA_040003315.1 Burkholderiaceae bacterium
ACCCTGAATGTACTGGTCGACGCTGCGGAGCTCGAACGGCGAAGAAAAGCCTGGCACGCGCCGGCGCCGCACTACGCGCGTGGATACGGCGCCCTTTTTTCGCAACACATCACGCAGGCCAACGACGGTTGCGATTTTGATTTTCTCGAAGGAACCAGTCCTACTCCCGAGCCCCAGATCCATTAGCGTCCGGTCAGAGACGCACCAAGGAGACAGATATGACGATTTCCAACGTTATCCAACTCGCGGGTGGCTGGCTGCTCGCGTTTTCCGCACTGACCGCCTCGTCGGGCGTGCAAGCGCAGGCGTATCCGAACAAGCCAATCAGAATAGTGGTGCCGTATCCGCCCGGCGGCACGTCAGACATCCTGGCGCGTTCGATCGGACAGAAGCTCGGCGACGCGCTCGGGCAAACAGTTGTCGTCGATAACAAGCCCGGCGCAAACGGCAACATCGGCGCTGATCTGGTTGCGAAGAGCGCTCCCGATGGCTACACCTTGTTGCTGGCCGACATCGGCGCGCTTGCCATCAGCCCAAGTCTGTACAAGCTATCATTCGACCCGGCGACCGACTTTTCTCCAGTGACGATGGTGGCGTATTCACCGCATATCTTGGTCGTGCACCCGTCGGTGCCGGTGTCGAGCGTCAAGGAGCTGATCACGCTCGCCAAGGCCAAGCCTGGCAAGTTGAACTTCGCAGCATCGAGCGTCGGCAGCGCACCGCATCTGGCCGGCATCGATTTCGCATCGCGTGCGGGTGTCGACTGGGCTTACATTCCCTACAAGGGCGGTGCTCAGGCGATTACCGACATGGCCGGCGGACAGGCCGACGTGATGTTCAACGGCATGCTGGCAACATATCCGCACGTGAAGAGCGGCAAGCTCAAGATCCTCGCGGTTTCCAGCAGCAAGCGCATGAGCGCGATTCCCGACGTACCGACCGTTGCGGAGGCTGCCGGGCTCGAAGGCTTTCATACTGGCTCATGGCAAGGAGTTCTGGCGCCACCGAACACGCCGAAGGAAATTACCGCGCGCCTGAGCAGCGAGATCGTCAGGATCCTCAACACCGCTGAAATGAAGGAGCGACTCGCCGCGCAAGGCGCCGAGGTCTCGACCAACACGCCCGAACAGTTCACCGCCTTCATTCGTGACGAGAAATCGCGCTGGGCGCAAGTCGTCAAGGCGGCCAACCTGAAACTCGAATAACGACACCAAGGAGAACTTGTGAGCGCGATCGATACTCGACTGCCCGGGCTGCTCAAAGGCAGCAAGCCGCTTCTTGGCATGTTCATCGGGATCGCGAGTCCGGCGATTGTCGAGATGTGCGGATACGCGGGCTTCGACTTCATCGTGCTCGACAACGAGCATGGGCCCGCGGGTCTTGAAACGACAGAGAACCTGATTCGCGCGGCGCGGTGTTCGAACACGATTCCGGTGGTGCGCACGCTCGAGCCGGATATCCTGCGTGTGCTCGACATCGGCGCTTCGGCGATTCAGGTGCCGCAAGTGAACACGGCGGAGCAGGCGCGCCGCATCGTTGCCGCTGCCAAGTATCCGCCGACGGGCACGCGCGGAGCGGCCTTTTCGCCGCGTGCCGCCGGTTACGGCTTCTTCGGCGGCACTCAGCACGCCAAGGCGTCTAATGAAGGCACCGCAGTAATCTTGATGATCGAGACGCGCGAAGCGCTCGCGAATCTGGATGAAATCCTCGCGGTGCCGGGCGTAGATGCGCTGTTCATCGGCCCCAACGATCTGTCGTTCTCGATGGGCCACGTTGGAGATCAAAAGCATCCGGAAGTCGTCGGTGCGATCGACGCGGCGATTGCAAAGATCGCTCGCACGCAGGTTGTCGCAGGGTTGATGACGGTGGCGCCCGACGATTACAGGAAGTATGCGGGCCTCGGAGCGCGCTACCTGACCACGCAGATCGCAAGCGTGGTCGGCATCGCCCTGAAGAACACGGTCGCCGCGATGCGTCAGCAGTAGCGGTTGAGGAACTCGCGCAAAGCCGGCGCGGCAGAACACTGCCCGCCCGGGCATGTCGAATGCTTTCCTTCGATCGCGTAAGGACAAAATGACTCGGATACGGCTTGCAACGTTATTGGTGGTGGCATTGATCGGGGCGTCGTGCGCCGAACCGGCGCGCTCTCCGGTATCGATCGGCGTCGGTCCGAACCCGCAGTTGCCCGAGCCACACACACCGCTGATTCCGACCGTGCATATTGCGCCGGCGGTCGGATGGCCCGCGGGCGTTACGCCGACGGCCGCAGCCGGCCTGCGCGTGACTGCACTTGCGACTGGACTCGAGCATCCACGGTCCATCTACGTACTGCCCAACGGCGACGTCTTGGTGGCGGAGACGAATGCGCCAAGCCGTCCGGAACATAGCGGCCTTTATTTCTGGATCATGGGCAAGGTGCAGGCGCGTGCCGGCGCAGGAACACCCACCGCGAATCGCATCACCTTGTTGCGCGATGCGGATGGTGACGGCATCGCCGAGGTTCAATCCGTGTTCCTTGAAGGGCTGAACTCGCCGTTTGGAATGGCGCTGGTCGGTGATCAGCTGTATGTCGCAAACACCGACGCGGTGATGCGCTTCCCCTACGTCGCTGGTGCAACCCGCATCAAGGCGCCCGGAACCCGTGTCGCCGATCTTCCCGCGGGTCCGTTCAATCATCACTGGACCAAGAACCTGATTGCCAGTCGCGACGGCTCTAAGCTTTACGCCTCGGTGGGCTCGAACAGCAATGTTGGCGAAAATGGTCTCGCGAAAGAAGAGGGACGCGCGGCGATCTATGAGATCGACCTCGCAGCAAATACACACCGCCTGATGGCTTCGGGAATGCGCAATCCGACCGCGATGGCGTGGGAGTCGACGACCGGCGTGCTCTGGACCGTCGTCAACGAGCGCGACGACCTTGGACACAACCTTGTTCCGGATTATCTGACCTCGGTGCGCGAAGGCGGCTTTTACGGTTGGCCATGGAGCTACTACGGCCGGAATGTCGATCCGCGAGCCGAACCCAAGCGTCCCGACATGGTGGCGAAGGCGCTGGTCCCGGATTACGCACTGGGCTCGCACGTGGCCCCGCTCGGTCTCGCCGCCAGCGACGGAAATGCGCTGCCCGCGCAATTTGCGCGCGGCATGTTTGTCGGTGAGCACGGATCGTGGAACCGCAAGCCGCGTAGTGGGTACGCCGTGGTGTTCGTTCCATTTGCCGCGGGCCGTCCATCAGGTACGCCAATCGATGTGCTGACCGGGTTCGTCAATGCGGAGGGCAAGGCCTACGGCCGCCCGGTTGGCGTGGCGATCGATCGACGGGGCGCGCTGTTGGTAGCCGACGACGTGGGCAACGTGATCTGGCGTGTAACGTCAGCCGGTGATAAGTGAACAGGCTGGCCAAAGGACCAATGCCGCGCGGGAACCCTGCACGTGGCGTGATTCGCCCCTTTGCAGCAGTGAACGTTCCGAGTATCGGGGTACTCCAACAGGGAGCGTGCTGAGTCCTCAATCGGTGTAAGAAATCCGGCGCTGATGCGACTCATGTGCGCTGAACAATGCTTTATCCGAGGATGACAGATGATGACCCGACGAACTTTATTAACGATGCTGGCCGCATTGGGATTCGGTGGCGGGGCAACCCGAACAATCGGCGCCGATTCGAAGTCAGTCAAGAACACCGCAGACAGCCACGGTGGCGTTTCGAAGCTTGAACGGTCGGATGCCGAATGGAAGTCGCGCTTGTCGCCCGAGCAATATCGAGTCTTGCGTCACGAAGGCACCGAGTCGCCAGGCAGTAGCGCGTTGAATCGTGAAAAACGCAAGGGCACGTACAACTGCGCGGGCTGCGATCTGCCGCTCTTTTCAAGCGCCGCCAAATACGAAAGCGGAACCGGCTGGCCGAGCTTCTATGCCGCGCTGCCCGATGCAGTGGGCCTCAGGACCGATTACAGGCTGATTCTGCCGCGGACCGAATACCATTGCGTGCGCTGCGAAGGCCATCAAGGGCATGTGTTCGACGATGGTCCCGCGCCGACCGGCAAGCGTTACTGCAACAACGGTGTCGCGCTCAATTTCGTTCCGGTGTCCGCATGACCTCGCGCTTTCTCACCGCAACAGTGCTGATTGCGTCCGTCGTTGCGGGCGTAGCACTGGCGCAGCCAAAACAGGAAAAAGCGCCGTCTGCGGCCGATCGCCCAGCCACGACCGCCGTTGCGACATTCGCCGGCGGCTGCTTCTGGTGCACGGAGTCGGATTTCGACAAGCTCAACGGCGTGATCTCGACGACCTCCGGGTACACCGGTGGCAAAACCCTGAATCCGACTTACGAGGCTGTGTCGGCCGGCGGCACCGGCCACGCAGAGGCCGTACAGGTTGTTTTCGATCCGAGCAGGGTGAGCTACGCCAATTTGATTGAGTATTACTGGCGAACGATCGATCCCACCACCAAGGATCGGCAGTTCTGCGATGGCGGCTCACAATACCGTTCGGCGATCTTCGTGCACGATGAACAGCAGCGTGCACTGGCTGAAGCATCGAAGAAGGCACTCTCGGCCAGCAAGCCGTTTCGCGAGCCCATCGTCACCGAGATCGTCAGCGCTGGTGCGTTCTATCCGGCCGAGGAATACCACCAGAACTACTACACTAAAAATCCGATTCGCTACAAGTTTTACCGCGCCAATTGCGGGCGTGATGCACGCTTGAAGCAACTATGGGGCGAGCAGGCGCATCAATGATTGCGGCTCGGCGCGTCAGACAGCGCGCGAGCGGGAGCGGCCGGTGCGTCGGGCCTGATACAAATTCATCAACGGAGTCACCGATATTCCGTGAATGACGATTGACGCTGCGACTGCAGTCAGCACGATCGATACCATTTGTTCTGCGAGCGGCATCGGAAGGCCCTGTCCGATCGCGTACATCAAGTAGTAAATCGAACCGATCCCGCGAATTCCGAACCAGCCGATCAGCAACCGCTGATCGCGCGGCATTTTCAGCTTCGCCAGCCCTATCCACACCGCAATCGGGCGAATCACAAAGAACAGCAGCGCCAGATAGATGATCGTGGTCGCGTGAAGCACGATCAACGTCAGCATCGCTCCCACCACCACGACGATCGCGACCTCGACGATGCGCTCGAGTTGTTCGTTGAAGTCCTGCACCGCTTTCGTCATGTAGGCGCCTGCAAGTTGCGGATGGCTCGCCAGCTCTTCCTCGGTCACGGTGGAATTGATCGTTTTCTTAGTCACAGAGTCCAGTTGCTTGGTGGCGAGCCCACGAGTGGATTGGCTTTGCGTCCGCTGCAACGCGAGGCCCGCCGCGAACACCGCGAGAAAGCCGTAGGTCGAAGTGAGTTGCGCGAGCCCATAAGTCACACCGACCAGCCCGAGTGTCAGGAACTCGTCGAGGCCGATCGCTTCCTGGTGTCGGGTGCGCAGATACAAAACCAGTTTGCCGATTGAATATCCGCAGACCGCGCCGACGGCTAATCCGCCGCCGACAGGCCAGATCAGGTCAAGTGTGAGCCAGCGCAGATGTCCCGTTCCGGGGTCGTGCATGCCGAGCAGCGAAAGACCCAGCATTACGAAGGGGAAGGCAGCGCCGTCGTTAAGGCCGCCCTCGGCAGTCAGGCTGAAGCGCACCGAATCGCGGTCGTCCGGTTTCGCCAGCTGCACGTCGGACGCGAGCACTGGATCCGTCGGCGCCAGCATCGCCGCCAGCAACAATGCCGCACCGAGCGGCAGCTGAAATAGCAGCACGCCGACAGCGGTCATCAAGAAAATCGTGATCACCATCGAGACCGTCGCCAGCCGCAGCGTGGCGCGCCAGCGTCGGTCCGACAACGGCAGCGTCAACTTCAGACCGACAGCAAACAGCGAAATCAGCAGCGCAGCCTCGGCGATGACTTCGAGTATCGGGTAGTCGATCAGCGGAGACGGGCTCAACAGAGCGAAGCCTGCTGGCCCCAGGGCGAGCCCTGCCAGCAGATACAGCATCGATGTGCTGACCGGCAAGCGCTCGACCAGCGTCCCCGACAGCGCCATGACTGTGAAAATGACGCCGGCGATCAGCGCCCAGATTGCGAACGTCACAGCGCGATCAGCGCAATGCTTTTGGCGGGTTCCTGCAGTCGATCGATGTCAGGTCCGCTTACGGGCGCCTGATTTGCGCTTTGCCGGGCGTGATGGGCCGCGTGCCGCTGAAGGGCGATCCGGCTCGCCGCGCGTCTTCGCTGCTGCGGACATCGATGCTGACGGCGCGTCCGTCATCTGCTGCACAGCCGTCTGCCACTGCCGCATCTCGGAGTCATACAGCGCCATCGGATTCGTCAGCGAGTCGCCGCCATGCGCAAAACCAGCCATCGCCGAAGGCATCGAAATGGCGCCCGGCGCAGCCTCGGCAAATGCATCTCGCATGCGCTCCATCATCGAATAGCTGGCGCGAACGACTTCGTTGTTCATGTCCGAGATCACCTGCAGAAGCTCGCGCTGATAACGCGCGCTTTGCTCGGCCGCAGGGGCAGCTGCGTCGGCGACGGCGCGATTGACGTCTTTGCTCTCGCGGATCCCAGTTATCGCCTGCGCCAGCGAGAATTGGTTGCCGGCTCCGGTTCGCATTGCCTGCAGCGTCAATTGCTGCAATCGCTGCATCCCGTTCAACGCTGCCTGCACGATCTCGGCAGTGGCCACGCTTTGAGCCTCGTAAAAGCCCGCAAATGGATTGGTAGGGGTTCGTTGCGCCATGAGTATCTCCTGATGTGATTGATGCCGGCGCGCTTAAGCCAGCCTGCAGCGCTTACGCAGCCCTGCGTGCGGTCCGGTTGGGTGCTTTTCTTGCAGATTTTTTTGCAGGCTTTTTTTCGCCCGCTTTGGTTGTTTCCGACTTGCGGCCGCCAGCGCTCCGTGCCTCTGCGCCGTGGCCGTCCCGCTTGCGCTTCAGGCTTGCACGCAGCGCGTCCATGATATCGATGACCTTCGCGCCGGCAGGTGCGCCGGTTCCTTCAGGCACGGTGATCTCCTCGCCCTCGACCTTCTTCTGAATCTGCGCCTCGATCCGAACCTTGACGTCGTCCTTATATTGAGTCGGATCGAATGTCCTGGATGTGATGCTATTAATCAGCTGCTTCGCGAGGGCGAGCTCTTTCGGATCGATCTTGGCGCTCGGAACTTCGACCTCATCGATCGGACGTACTTCGTCGGCATACAGCAGTTCTTGAAGGATCAGCCCGTGCTCTACAACCCTGATGTTGACCAGGTATTGCTTGCCGCGCGCGGCCCACCGCCCTATCGCCGCGCGGCCCGCGTCACGCATCGCTTCGGCAAGAAGTCGATACGGTTTCGCGCCGCCTTTGTCCGGCCCGAGGTAGTACGCATTTTCGTAGAACACCGGATCAATCGACGCCGCCGGCACAAACTCGGTAATCTCGACCGCGCCGGAGGATGCTTCCTCCAGCGCCTTCAACTCTTCCTTCGTGAAGGTTACGAAGCGGTCCTTTTCGAATTCGTAACCCTTGATCATCTCGGCACGAGGAACCACTTCGCCGCTCTCGGCCGAGATGTACTGCTGGCGCACCCTGCCGCCCTTTGCGTCGAGCATCGTGAATGAAACGCCGGCGCGCGGGTTGGTCGCTGCGTACATCTTCACAGGAATCGTGACGAGCCCGAATGTGATCGTCACAGATTGCAGTGCACGCGCGGCCATAGAGATCAGTCCGTTTAGATTCTAAGTGCGTACCCGTAGGAGCGAGGCACTGGGTCGTGTAACCAGCGATGCCGATCGTAACTCGCAAACGGAGCCGTTTCTTTTGCTCCACCCAACAGCGCGCTGCCGTCGAGTCAGAGCGCGCAGGTAAGGCCGATGACGCACCAACCTCATCGAGTACCCCAGCCAAAAGATCTCGCCGCGGTTGGCGGCGACGGGGGTTGACTTTTATGCCGGGCAAACTCCGGACCTGCGGATCAACTTCAACTCAGCAGGCGCCGATGCAACGGTAATAAATCACTTAATCATCAGCAGCTTGCTGCCAAAACATAATGTTGATTCTAGCTGGACAGCGGTTTCGCGTAAAAGCTAAAGACGTGCCGGTTTGCGGCACGTACGGCGAGAGTGGCTGTCTGAAGCGGCGCGAAAATGCGAGCCTGAAACCCGCTCAGTGAAGGGACGCTGTCCGGTCTCACCCGGTTGCGTGGCATGACGTCGTTCCATCCAACAAGCAGCTCGCCCCCTGCCCGCAGGTGCCGATAGCACGCGGCGAAAGCAGCATCCGCATCCGCAAGTTCGTCGAGTCCCCACCCGAGCACGCCATTGCAAACGATAACGTCGAAATACTCAGCAGGCGCGTAAGGGCCGAGATTCTGCAGGCAATCCACGATATGGCGCGCGCCACCGTGGCGCCGCCGCCGCGGAACAGGATCGATGGTCCAATATTCGTGAGCGGTGAAAAGCTCGCCGTAGGATTTCGTATACGCGGCGCACCCGACAAATAACAGCCGTTGCGCAGCTCGGCGACCTGCGTACGCGGGCAGGATGACTTGCTCGAGGACGCGTCGATCCTCTGTGCGTCGCGGTGCCGGCAGGCCAAGCGCCCGGCGCCCTGTTTGGAGGGTCGAGCGCACCATTCCCTGAACGGCTGAGCGAATCAAGAGGAATCCCCCGTGCGCGGTTTATGGAACTGCGCGATCAATGGTAATCGCAATGTCCCGGCTGCCGACTTTGACCTTTTCAGCCGCAGCTTCGAGGTCACCGCTGGCCGGTATCGCATTGCCGGTCCGCGAGACTCGTGCGGTGACGAGCACCTCAGCGAGGTTCGAGATTTTCACGGACGGCCCCATTGCGCGCGAATCATCCAGCGTAAATTTCAACGGTAGCTCGCCAACGCGTGCGCGCACGACGGCCACCGGCATGCGCGAGCCATCAACGGGGCGCGCGAAGATGAAGACCGCGTCATCGGGCCGAACCTTGGACATCAGCGACGGGCTCAGTGCAACCGTGCCGCTGACACTCCGCTGCTCGCCCGGGCTGCGATCAACTGCACCCATATTCGGTCGCGCGGCCAACGGCGCACCTGAGGCTGTTGCTGCCAGCTCGCGCGCCTGGTCGATGCTGCCCTGGACTTGTTTGGCCACCGGCGACTCGGGCGGCACGACCGTCTGCAACCGCTGCCAGTATTCCATCGCTGCCTTGTAGTCACGTCGCTCAAACGCTTCCGAACCCGCCATCGCGAGCGCTTTCCATTGGCTGGGATCGAGTTTCAGCGCGCGCGTGACAAGTTCCATCGGCTTGCCTGCGAAGCTACGGCCATCACTCATCGCCAATGCATCGGCGTAGTCGGCCATCAGGTCGGCATCGTCAGGAAAAACCACGCTGAGCCGCGCATACGCGTCCGCGGCTTGCGAAAAGTTGCCGATCGCGTAGTGCGTTCTCGCCAGCAACGACCTGGCTTCGGCGTTGTCCGGTTCCTTCTCAAGGCGCCGAGTCAGATCGGTGATCATCATTTCGATCTGCTCACGCGTCAGCGATCCATCATCGGCCGCGGCAATCGCACCGCCGGATAACGCGCGTGGAGTTCCGAACTGCCAATAGAGCGTCGCCGCGGCGATCGGCAGGATCAGTGCGACCGCCACCGCCGCCCAGCGGTGGCTGCGATGCTCCGGACGTACCGACGACGTTGCCCGTACCTCATCAAGCAAGCGGCGCTCGAGCTCGCTCTTGGCCTCAATATGATGTTCGTGCGACAAAGTACCTCGCGTGAGATCGGCGTCGAGGTCTGCGAACTGTTCCTTGAAGATCGAAACGTTGGCCGCGGCGTGTTCGACTGAGCGTGTTGGGCCGGAGCGAAGCAATGGCCATAGCACCCAGCAAAGAGCCGCCGCAACCATGGCTACGGCGATGAAGATGAATGCGGTCACGAGTCGGTACCGGCCGCGCCGCCGAGCAGACGCTTGGCCTCGGCGTGCTCGGCCTCGCTCAATGGACGCTCCACTGGGCGTCGGCGGCGATTGCGGAGCGCGCGGACGAAGGCCAAGGTTGCTCCGAGCGCCAACAGTGCGGGGCCGAACCAGAGGAGCAGCGTGTGTGTTCTGATTGGCGGGCGATAGAGCACGAAATCGCCGTAGCGAGCCACCATGAAACCGACAATCTCGTCGTCGGTGCGACCGGCCTGGATCTGTTCGGCAATCTCGCGCCGCAGATCTGTCGCGAGCTCTGCGTTCGATTCGGCAATCGTCTGATTTTGGCAAACAAGACAGCGCAACTGATCGGCCAGCGCGGCAGCGCGCTTTGTAGCGACGGCGTCGAGCTTGGTGATCGGCTTGGCTGCGATCGTATTGCTCGACAGCACCGCAAGCAAGAGCGCAGCGACTGCGAAGCGTAGGACCGTCACGACTTTCGCAGCTGCTGCAATAGCGGCAGCATCTTGTTCTGCCACGCGTCTTCCGTGATCGGCCCGATCTGCTTGAAACGAATCACACCCTGCTTGTCGATCACGAACGTTTCAGGCACTCCGTAGACACCGTAGTCGATCCCCACACGGCCGTCTGTGTCCATTGCCGACAGCGTGTAAGGATTTCCGAGTTGCGTCAGCCAGCCCAGCGCAGCGTCGCGCTTGTCCTTATAGTTCAGGCCAATCAGAGGAACGGCGTTGGTGCGGGCCAGTTCGACCAGCAGCGGATGCTCGGTGCGACACGCTACGCACCACGATGCCCAGACGTTGAGCAGCCACACCTGGCCCTGCATCTGTTCCGGCGAAAACGACCGATCAGGCTGCCCAAGCTGCGCCAGCTGAAACGATGGCGCCGATTTCCCGATGAACGGGGACGGAACCTCGCGCGGATTCAATCCGAGGCCGACGAAGAGAAATGCGGCCAGCACCATGAATACTGCGAATGGAAGCGCGAAACGCAGCGGCGACTTCGGCGCAACTTCGGCTGTCGATGCGTCATCGATGTGTTTGACCGCGCTCATGTCGTCCTCATCGCCGCAGATCAGGCTGCCTGCGCGAACACGGTGCTCTGATTTCGCCGCGCCATCAAGCGGAAGCGACGATCGGACAACGCCAGCGCGCCTCCGAGTGCCATCAGCACACAACCACCCCAGATCCACGTCACCAGCGGCTTGTGATAAACGCGCACGCTCCACGCGCCGGTACCGCTCGGGTCGATCGGCTCGCCGAGCGAAACATAGATGTCTCCGAACGGGCCGGTGTCGATCGCCGCTTCAGTCATCGCCATTTTCTGGACGTTGTAAATGCGCTTCTCCGGATGCAGTTGCGCCACCGCCTTGCCGTTGCGCGTCACGTCAACCGAACCGCGCATGCCGGTGTAATTGGGTCCAGCGATGCGTTGAGTTCCATCGAAGCGAATCGAGTAGCGGCCCACCTGAGCCGTGTCACCGACGTTCATTCTCATATCCTGCTCGACCTGGTAGCCGTTGACGATCGTTACGCCAACGATGAACACCGCGATGCCGAAGTGCGCGAGCTGCATGCCCCAATAAGAACGACCCTGGATACGCAGGCGCTCCAGCAGTCCGCCGCGCAGATGGCGAACGCGCTGCTTGATATTGAGCGCGATCGAGGCGATGACCCAGCTGGCGAGAAAAATGCCGACGCTGATCATCGGCGTCCAGTGTCCGGCAATCACCGGTGCCAGCAAGGCCACAGCGACCGCAACCGCAAAAGCCCACTTCAGTTGGGTGGCGAGCTCCGGCAGCTCGGCTTTCTTCCAGCGCGCCAGCGGTCCGATTCCCATCAGAAAAACCAGCGGTGCCATCACCGTTCCGAACACCAGATTGAAGTACGGCGGCCCGACCGAAGCCTTAGGCAGGCCAAGTGCGTCGAGAAACATCGGATACAGCGTGCCGAGCAACACCGAACCCGCGGCGACCGCGAGCAGCAGATTGTTGAGCAGCAGAAACGACTCGCGCGAGATCGTGTCGAATTTTCCGCCCAGCCCCACCTTCGGTGCGCGCCACGCAAACAGCGCAAGCGATGAACCGATGACGAACACCAGAAACGCGAGAATGAACGCGCCGCGCTTCGGATCCGTCGCGAATGCATGCACCGACGTCAGCACGCCCGAGCGAACCAGGAAGGTGCCGAGCAACGACAATGAAAACGCGCAGATCGCAAGCAATACGGTCCAGCTTCGAAAGCTGCCGCGCTTCTCGGTCGCCGCCAGCGAATGGATCAATGCGGTTCCGACCAGCCACGGCATGAAGGACGCGTTTTCAACTGGATCCCAGAACCACCATCCACCCCACCCCAGTTCGTAATAAGCCCACCAGCTTCCGAGTGCGATGCCACATGTCAGGAAGCACCAGGCGAGCGTCGTCCACGGACGAGACCAGCGCGCCCATGCCGAGTCGAGCTTGCCACCGAGCAAGGCCGAAATCGCGAACGAAAACGCGACCGAAAACCCGACGTAGCCCATGTACAGCATCGGTGGATGAAACACCATGCCCGGGTCCTGCAGCAGCGGGTTCAGATCACGACCATCCGACGCGGCCGGCAGCAAACGGTCAAACGGGTTCGACGTCAACAGCATGAACAGCAGGAATCCGATCGAAATGACGCCTTGCACTCCGATCACGCGAGCGACCATATCGTCGGGCAGGTGGCGCGAAAAAACCGACACCGCAAAAGTCCACCAGCCCAGCATGAACACCCACAGCAGCAGTGAGCCCTCGTGTGATCCCCAGCTCGCTGCGACCCGATAATGCAAAGGCAGTTGAGTGTTGGAATTGCTCGCGACGTTGGCGACCGAAAAATCGTTGCTGACGAACGAAGTAATGAGACACGCGAATGCAACGGTGATGAAAAGCGCCTGACCTCGGGCAGCCGGCCGTGCAACCGCCATCCACGTGCGATCGCCGCTTGCAGCGCCCGCGATCGGCAACACCGCCTGTGCCGTCGCCAGCAGCAGCGCGAGGATCAGCGCGAAGTTTCCGATTTCAGGAATCATGCGGGCGAACTTGGAGTCGAGGTGAACTATTGAAGAGTCTTACGGGCTTTTGCAGCCTGCTCGACAGCGTACGCGGCATCGGGCGGTGTGTAGTTCTCGTCGTGTTTGGCGAGCACCTCGTGTGCTCGAAACACTCCATCATCGCCCAGCTTGCCCTGCGCGACGACACCCTTGCCTTCCTTAAAGAGATCGGGAAGGATTCCGGTGTAGACGACCGGAATGATCTTCGCCGTGTCGGTCACGTTGAAACTGACCGTAAGCCCATCGGACTCGCGCTTCAGGCTGCCCTTCTCGACCAGCCCACCGATCCTGAAAGCCTTGCCCACTGGCGCTTCACGATTGGCGATCTGCGAGGGACTGTAGAAGAAAACAAGATTCTGCTGAAACGCAGACAGGACTAGCGCTGCGGCCACTCCAAGCACAGCGAGTCCGCCGAGGATCAACGTCAATCGCTTGTGCCGTGGTTTCATCGAACGCTTACCCCTGATTGCGCATTGTTCTGTACTTGCACACTGCCCTGTGCGATCTCGGAAACGGCGCGGCTGCGGCGCGCTCGCAGCAAGACGACCTCGGCTGCGACCACTGCCACCAGTGACGCATACGAACCCCAGACGAAAAAGCCGTAGCCCCCCATCGACCAGAAATCGGCAGCGCTCGCCCAGTTCACTTGAGCCGCCCCAGCGCGAGAAGTTCCCGCGGCCACTCGGCTCTTTTTTCGCGTTCCAGCAAAATGGTGCGAATCCGGTGCAATATGGCGCCGATGCTGTAAGACCAGAACGCGAGCGCCATCAGCAGCATACCGAGCAACATGGTGGCCGCCATCGATGGAGAGCGCGTCAGACTGACCGACGAGCCCTGGTGCAAGGTATTCCACCATTGCACCGAAAAGTAAATGACCGGTATGTTGATGACGCCCACCAGCGCAAGCACGGCACCCGCCTTGTCGGCCCGCCGCGGATCATCGATTGCGGCCTGCAGCGCCAAAAAGCCGAGGTAAAGGAACAGAAGAACGAGCTCGGACGTCAGCCGGGCATCCCAGACCCAGTAGGTGCCCCAGGTCGGCCGCCCCCACAGCGAGCCGGTGATCAATGCCAGCACGGTCATCAGCGCGCCTGTCGGTGCAATGGCGCTCGCCATCATCGACGACACGCGGGTGTTCATGGTCAGCCCGACGCCCGCCCAGAATGCCATGACGACGTAGAGAAACATTGACATCCACGCAGCGGGAACATGAATGAAGATGATGCGATACGACTCGCCCTGGGTGGCGTCGGTCGGAGCGACGAAGAATCCGATGTACGCGCCCAGCGCTGCAAGCACCGCAGCGAGCGCGAAAGACCACGAAGTCAGGCGGCCGGCCAGCGAGAAAAATTTTTGCGGCGAAGCGAACCAGAAAAACCCCGGTCGCGAACGGACGCTGCTCATGTTCACTCGACAGAAATGCGAAGCGCGACCGACACCGCCCACGGTGTCAAGACCGCCGCGAACAGCAGAAACGCGCTCAGCAAGAGAAAATACGCAGTGAGGCCTACACCCGAAGCCGCCGCTCCG
Organism: Burkholderiaceae bacterium; assembly: GCA_040003315.1. GTDB lineage: Bacteria > Pseudomonadota > Gammaproteobacteria > Burkholderiales > Burkholderiaceae_F > JACCZX01. The sequence goes on from JBDUCU010000026.1 coordinate 14,508, forward strand.
ACCGCGCCGGCGCCGAAAATCAGCACCGGAATGTAGAGCGGCAGGACGAGCAAAGATGTTAGCACTGGACCGCCCCGCAACCCGAGAGTCAGTGCAGCACCGACCGACCCGATCAGCGACAGCACCGGCGTGCCGACCGCAAGCGATGCGACCAGCGCCAGCGTTGCATTTCGATCGAGGTCGAATACCAGTCCGAACACCACAGCCATCAGCGTCAAAGGCAAGCCCGTGCTAAGCCAGTGGGCGGTTGCCTTTCCAAAGACGATTACCGACAGGGGTTCGGCGGACAACAACATTTGTTCAAGCGTTCCATCTGCAAAATCGTTCGAAAAAAGTCGCGGCAGCGACAGAATCGCGGCCAACAATGCGGCTACCCATACGACGCCGGCCGCGATATCGCGCAACAACGCGGGCTCGGGGCCAATGCCCAATGGAACCATTGTGATCACCACGACGAAGAAAAATAACGTGTTGAGCACATCGGCTTTTTGCCGCATTGCCAACAGCAAATCGCGGCGAATGACCTGGGCAAATATCCTCAGCATGCCGGTTCCGAAGTCAAACCAGCGCTGCCACTTAACTCCACATGCTGCTGTTGGGGCACATCGATCGCAACGTCTTGATGGGTGACCAAAACTACCGTGTTGCCGTGGCCGACATGGCTCGAAATCAGGTTCGATAAAGCTGCGACTCCGCGCACGTCGAGCGCCGTAAACGGCTCGTCCAGAATCCACAGCGGTGCATCGGGAGTTGCAAAGAGCCGCGCCAAAGCGATGCGACGGCGCTGGCCTTGCGACAGAAAGCGCGCCATCGTGTGCTCGATCTGTGCGATCCCGACGGCCTCGAGCGAATTTCGCAGTGTCGCATCGGTCACATCGCGCCCCGCGATCGCCTGCGAGATCAGCACGTTTTCGCGCACCGTCAGCTCGTCCTTGACGCCATTGAGGTGACCCACGTACACCAGATCCTTCAGGTATTCCTCGCGTGCGCGGCGGATGTTGCGTCGATGCCAGCGCACTTCGCCGGAGGTCGGTTCAAGCAGCCCGCACAGAATTCGCAGCAGACTGGTCTTTCCCGAGCCGTTTGCGCCCGACACGCGCAGCAGCGATCCCGGCGCGACCGCGAAGCCAAGGCCGGCGAACAGCGTCCGTCCCCCGCGCTCGCAGGAGAGATCTATCGCATCGAGCATCGGCAGGCGTTATAAGCGATGACGACCCGCGGCGATAGTTGAAATATGAGCTTTGGCCGCGTCGTCGTGATGGAATCCGAGCTGCCCGCGGTCGCAAACCTTCCGATTGACCGCATCGCCGCGGGCAATTCCGCGCATGGCGGGTTGAGTTGCGCGGTCTACAATCCCGCCCTCGCGCGCCATCCTTAGCTCGCAGCGCCCGATTCAAACACCATGAAAATACTCGTCGTCGACGATCACTCGCTCATCACGGACGCTTTGAGCGTTCTGTTTCTCGATCTGGATCCGTCGGCTGAAGTGATCACGACCCGCACCGCAGAAGGCGCGCTTAAGATCCAGGAAGAGCAGCCCGAGCTCGATCTGGTTGTGCTCGATCTCGGAATGCCCGGCGTGTCGGGCACTGCCCTGCTCGAGGCGATGGTCGCCAAGGCGCCAGAAATGAAGATTCTGGTGCTTTCCGGAAATCAGGATCAGCGCAGCGTGATGCGCGTGCTGCAACTCGGCGCGGCCGGATTCGTGCCGAAATCGATGGCGTCGGAGACCCTGCTGTCGGCCGTCAAATTTGTACTGTCCGGCGGCGTCTACATCCCGGCCGATTTGCTTGAGGAGGTCAATCGGGCGGGGATTTTCGGCAATTCTGAGCGACTGCGTGATCAGGACGGTGGGCGTGTCGAGCTGACCGAGCGTCAGCAGCAGGTGTTGTTGCTGCTTGCGCGCGGCGCGCCGATCAAGATCATCTGCCGCGAGCTCGGTTTGTCCGAAGGTACGGTCAAGACGCACGTCACCGCGATCTACCGCGCTTTCGGCGCGTCCAACCGAACAGAGGCGTTGCTTGCTGCCCGCCGGCACGGGTACGACATCGGCTGAGTCGTAAGCGCCGCTAAGTCGCGTCGCTCGCTGAGGTTGTTTCCGCAGTCGGTCTGATCAGCGGCAAGGTCGTCAATCCAAGCATCTCCGCGAGCGTGTTGTTCAAGACGGCAGCCGTGGTCGGCTTCTGCAACACCGTGGGCTCCTCGACGCGGCTGCGAGCGATAGCGGCAGTCATCGTCGGATTCAGCGCCATCCGTTGCTGCATCACGCGCTGAAACTCTGACATCACGTCGACGCCTTGCACCGCGGTCAGCATCGCGACGGGAATCGGGAATCCGACCAGCTCGCGAACCCTGAATACTGCTTCGACCCCGCTGATCGAGTGGGGTCCTAGATTGTGATCGGCCAAGATGGCGTCGATCCGCGCCTGGACGCTGATGCGCTTGATCAACTGCGCGTTGTACCCGGTCGACGGCACCACCTCGGCACCCCAAGACTTAATCAACCGCGTCAGACTATTCAAAATCTCGATGTTGTCCTCGATCACGACGAACGTGAATCCATTCAGCGGCCGAATCGTGACGTCAAGCGTCTCGGGCGAACTGCGCTTGATACGCAGCGGAGCGCTCGATCGCGGTACTTCGACCCGGAACACCGTGCCGGTACCGGGTCGGGTCGTCACGATCAGTGGATGGCCCAATAGCCCGCAGATGCGCTTGACGATCGACAGCCCGAGGCCGAATCCGGAGCCACTGTTCTCGGCTTTCGAACTCTCGCCGCGATAGAACTCCTCGAAGATCCGATCAAGCTCACCCTGCTTGATGCCCGGGCCGGTATCCCAGATCTCGAGGCTGATGAGTCCATTGCGCGCGCGCGCGGCGAGAAGGACTCCGCCCCTTTGCGTGTAGCGGATCGCGTTGGCCAACAGATTGCGAATCACCCGTTGCAACAAGAGTGCATCGCTGTCGAGCGCAACTCCGCCGCGCCGGATGCGCAACGACAAGCCCTTGGACGCTGCCAGCGGCGTGAATTCCTGCTCGAGCAGCGAGAACATGTCGTCGATCAACACCTGTTCGACACGCGGCTGAATCGAGCCCGAATCGAGCCGCGAGATCTCGAGCAGCTCTTCGACCAGCTTTGACAGGGTTTCAACCGCAGTCGAAAGGTTGTTCACCAGTGGCTCGAGCGGCCCGTGCGCCCGCTTCTTCAGCAACGACACGTAGATGCCGATCGCCTGCAGCGGCTGCCGCAGATCGTGACTTGCTGCCGCAAAGAACTGTGTCTTCGAGCGGGTGGCGTTCTCGGCCTCGCGGCGCGCGTCTTCGGCCATCCGCTTTTCGGCCACCAGTTGCTCGACCAGCACTTCGTTTTCGTACGTGTTCTTGACTGACTCGAACACCGCGTTGCCGAAGTCGCGGCCATAAAGGACGGTGAACAGAAACACCGCTGTCATCACCACCGCAGCGGTGTAGTAGGTCGGGTCCTGTTCGAACACCATGCGCGCAATCAGCGGCAGCACGGCAAGCAGCATGAACGCGTGGAACGCCGGGCGGTGACTGGCGTAGAGCGTCAACGTTCCGAACGCAACGCTCAGCACCACGGCGACCAGCACCACCTGATGCAGCGGCTGATTGCTGGAGAAAAACATGAAGCCGGCAAAGCCCCAAAGCAGTCCCGACACAACGGCCTGCACGACCCAGCGCGTGGCCCAACTGTCGACCGACTGCGCAACCTGCCCGATGCGACGGAACTTGTAGGAAAGACGCAGCCGCGACAGCGATTCCAACAGGATTGCCAGCGACCAGCCGAGCAAAAGGTCCTGACTGGTCGAGTTCCATAAGACCATCACCAGCGCAAAGGCACCTACGATGCTGACCAGCACCGATTGCGGTACCTGCCGGTACACCGAGGCCATCACCCCGGCAAGAATTTTTTCCTGCCGCTGCTCTGGAGTTTCCTCGGCAAAGCCGAAACGTGTCAGCGGGCCAGACATCGCGCGAGCCTTGCATTCATGGCGGCATCATAGGCGAGGCCGAGGCGATCGGCGCGCCTGCATCATGTTTGGGTAACGACTGAGTTCGAGCTGAGCATCACCGCTGCGTTTGACCACGAGTCGCGCCCAACCACCGACCGGCAGCGTCAACTTGCGCGCGCAGTGGCCGAAGGGCAGGCCGGTGAAAACAGGCGCTTCGGTGAGCTTGCGCAAACGGTCTATCACCGCTGCCAGGTCGAACCCGTTGTCGTTCGGCATCGGCGTGATGGGACTGAAATCGCCCAGCACAATCGCGACTTGGCTCTGCAGCACACCCGCATGCGCGAGCTGATAGAACATCCGCTCGATCTTGTATGCGGGTTCATTGACGTCTTCGAGAAACAGAACGCCACCACGCACTCGCGGAAAGTAAGGCGTTCCGAGCAGCGCGACCACCATCGCCAGATTTCCGCCCCAGAGCCGGCCGCTCACATCAGCGCGCGGCCCTTGCAGATTGAACTCGACCGCGTATTCCTTTTCCGCGAGAACACCGAAGAAGTGCTGCGCGGTGAAAGCGTTCGGCTCGGCTGCACCGAAATCACCAGCGGACGGCCCCGCAAAGCTGACGCCGCCCCGCGCGAGATACGCGAGGTTGAACGCGCTGAAATCGCTGTAGCCCACCATCAGCGGCCGCCGCGCGTTGATTGCAGCGAAGTCGATGCCGCCCAGCAACCGCGAAAGACCGTAGCCGCCACGCGCGCAAAGCACAACTCCAAGACCGGCATCGGTCGCGAAAGATTGCAGATCCTGAAGGCGCAGCGAGTCGTTTCCGGCGAAGCGCTGATCGCGCGCAAAGACGCTTTCGGCCGCGACCACGCGCCAGCCCTGTGCCGCAAAAAACGCGGCAGCGCGATCGATCACCAGCGGATCCGGCAGAAATCCCGACGGAGCAATGATGCCGAGAGTCTTACTCACTATCGTCCGCGTCGGCCGGCAAAGTTCCCTGGCGCTTGAGCTCGCGTCGTTCGATGAAGAAGCTCGACATCAGACGCCGGCTTTCCTCCGCCAGAACATCGGCGCGCACTATCGTGTGGTGATTGAGCTTGGGCTGGGCAAACAGATCGATCACACTGCCGCACGCGCCTGTTTTGGGATCGGCAGCGCCGTAAATCAATCGTCGGATTCGAGCGTGCTGCATGGCTCCGGCGCACATCGCACACGGCTCAAGTGTGACGTAGATATCGCAATCCGTTAAGCGGTAGTTGCCGAGCAGCTCGGCCGCGGCACGCATGGCCCGCACCTCGGCATGCGCGGTGGGATCGCTGGTGCCGATTGGCTGGTTGAAGCCTGTCGCAAGCACTTGCCCGCCCTTGACGACGACAGCGCCTACCGGCACCTCGGCCAGCGCCCACCCGTTATGCGCCTGATCCAGCGCAAGTCGCATGAACGCCTCATCGATGCCCGATAGTGCCTCGTCGCCTTCGGTGACTTCGATCTGGTGCGCAAGCCACGCCTGCCGGCGCCTCTCGCGCTCGCGCTCGTTGGCACTGCGTGCCAAGCTGACCGCCTCGGCAATGCGCTCGAAGTCGAGTGTTCCGGCGCTTTCAGACAGCCACTGCGGCAGCGATCCGCGACGGTAATCGGTGCCGTGGTCCGATCGCCGCAAAAAACCCCGGTCGACCATCGTCCGGCGCAGCTCGACGTGATCGGTAGCGACCATCACGCCCGCAGTGGAAAGAAATCGTTTGAGGATTTGATTGGCGGCGCGCTCGTCGAGCATCGTGTCATGCGGAAAGGCGAGCATCGCACTGGCACACACCAGCTCGAAATCGCGGCCACCCTTGTCCTGCAATGTCGACAGGTGGACACCGTGTCGCAGGGCGAGCTGCGACATGCGACTGAGCCAGCCGTCCGCGGAGACAATGACGCTGGAATCATTCATGCGCGAAGTCTACTGATCACTCCCACTCGATTGTCGCCGGCGGCTTGCTGCTGACGTCGTACACGACGCGGTTGATGCCGCGCACTTCGTTAATGATCCGATTTGAAACGCGGCCCAGCAAGTCGGGCGGCAGCGCAGCCCAGTCGGCAGTCATGAAATCCGACGTCTGCACCGCGCGCAGTGCGACGACCCACTCGTACGTGCGACCGTCGCCCATTACACCGACGCTTCGCACCGGCAGAAAGACCGCGAAGGCCTGACTGGTGCGGTCATACCAGCCGCTTGCACGCAGTTCCGCAATGAAGATCGCATCGGCTTGGCGCAGCAGATCTGCGTACTCGCGCTTGATCTCACCGAGGATTCGCACGCCGAGCCCGGGGCCCGGAAACGGGTGCCGGAAAACCATTTCGCGCGGCAGACCGAGCGCGATACCCAGGTTGCGCACTTCATCCTTGAACAATTCGCGCAGTGGTTCGAGCAGTTTCAGGTGCAGCGTCTCGGGCAAGCCGCCGACGTTGTGGTGACTCTTGATCGTCTTCGCCTTCTTGGTCCCTGCGCCGGCTGACTCGATCACGTCCGGATAGATCGTTCCCTGCGCCAGCCATTTCGCCGACGGTAGCTTTGCGGCCTCTTCCTGAAACACGTTGACGAATTCGCGTCCGATGATCTTGCGCTTGGCCTCGGGGTCGACCTCGCCTGCCAGAGCTCGCATGAAGCGATCGCTCGCGTCGATGTGAAGCAGCTTGATGCCCATGTGGCGCTGAAAGGTGTCGACGACTTGCTGGCCTTCGGCGAGCCGCAGCAACCCTGTGTCGACGAAGACGCACGTCAGTTGATCGCCGATCGCCTGATGGATCAGCATCGCGGCCACCGAAGAATCAACGCCGCCGCTCAGACCCAGAATCACTTCGTCGGATCCGACTTGTGCGCGAATTCGTGCGATCGCTTCCGAAGCGTAGTCGCCCATCACCCAGTCCGGCTTGGATCCGCACACCTCTCGCACGAAGCGTGTCAGGATCGCCTGACCCTGTGGTGTGTGAGTGACCTCGGGGTGAAACTGGACAGCGTAGAAGTTGCGCGTTTCATCGGCCATGCCGGCGATCGGACACGACGGGGTCGATGCCATTAGCTTGAACCCAGGTGGCATCTTGACGACCTTGTCGCCGTGGCTCATCCAGACCTTTAGCGTTCCGTGGCCGTCTGCAGTGCGCTCGTCCCCAATTCTGTCCAGCAAGCGGGTATGCCCCCTGGCCCGAACTTCAGCGTAGCCAAATTCACGTCCATGCCCGCCTTCAACAACGCCGCCCAGCTGCTGCGCCATGGTCTGCATGCCATAACAGATGCCGAGCACGGGGACGCCGAGTTCAAACACCGCCGCTGGCGCAGCGTCGGTCGACTCTTCGTAGGCGGACATGTGACTACCCGACAGGATGATTCCCTTCGGTGCGAATGCAAGCACGAACTCATCATCGACATCCGACGGGTGAATTTCGCAATAGACCGCAGCTTCGCGGACGCGGCGCGCGATCAACTGCGTGACCTGCGAGCCGAAATCCAGAATCAGGATTCGGTCGTGACGCGCCGATTCGGAAGCAACCGAAGCGGGTGAACCGGTGGTTGCAGGCGTCCTGGTTTTCAAACCGCTAACTTGGCGCTCGTTAGTTTTCAAGCCGGTAGTTGGGTGCTTCTTTTGTGATGCGCACATCGTGAACGTGCGACTCGCGCATTCCAGCGGCGGTTATTTCGACGAATTGGGCGCGAGTGCGCATTTCATCGATCGATTGACAGCCGCAATAGCCCATGCTGGCACGCAGTCCACCGGTCATCTGAAACACGATGCCCAGCGCGCTTCCCTTGAAGGGCACCATCCCCTCAATGCCCTCGGGAACAAACTTGTCGACGTTTGCGTCGTTGTCCTGAAGGTAGCGCTCGGCCGAGCCTTCGGTCATCGCACTGATGCTGCCCATACCCCGATAACTCTTGTACGACCGCCCCTGATAGAGAATCACTTCGCCCGGTGCCTCTTCGGTGCCGGCAAACATGCCGCCCATCATCACCGAGTACGCGCCGGCTGCCAGAGCTTTCGCGACGTCGCCCGAATAGCGAATACCGCCGTCGGCAACCAGCGGCACCTGTGTGCCTTCCAGCGCCTTCGCGACGTTCGACACCGCGGTAATCTGCGGCACCCCGACGCCGGCAACGATCCGCGTTGTGCAGATCGAACCCGGCCCGATGCCGACCTTGACCCCGTCGGCCCCGGCGTCGACCAGCGCACGCGCCCCTTCTTTGGTGGCGACGTTGCCGCCCACCACGTCGACGCGCGGAAAGTTCTGCTTCACCCAGCGCACACGGTCCAGCACGCCCTGATGGTGGCCATGGGCGGTGTCGACGATCAGCACGTCGACGCCTGCGCGCACCATCAGTTCGGCACGCTCGTCCGAATCGGGGCCCGTGCTGATCGCTCCGCCTACCTTCAGCTTGCCCAGAGGGTCCTTCGACGCGTTCGGATGTTCGGTCGCCTTGGTGATGTCCTTTACCGTGACGAGTCCGCGCAGCTCGTCGTCGCCATTGATGACCAGGACACGTTCGAGTCGATGCTGATGCAGCAGCGCCCGCGCTTCCTCCGGGCTCGCTCCTTCGTGGACGGTCACCAGGCGCGCTCGCGGCGTCATGATGTCGCGGATCGGCGCATCGAGCCGCGTTTCGAATCGCAGGTCCCGGTTCGTCACGATGCCGACGACGCGCCGGCCTTCGACGACCGGCAGCCCCGAAATCTTGTGCGCGCGCTGAAGTTCAATCGCATCGCGCACGGTCATGTCCGGCGTGATCGTGATCGGGTCACGGACAATGCCGGCCTCGTGGCGCTTGACCTTCAGCACCTCCGCCGCCTGCAGCTTCGGGGTCATGTTCTTGTGAATGATGCCGATTCCGCCTTCCTGAGCAAGCGCAATCGCAAGCCGGGCTTCGGTTACGGTATCCATCGCCGCTGAGACCAGCGGAATGTTCAGTGAGATATTGCGGGAGAGCTGGGTAGAAAGCTGTACGTCGCGGGGAAGGACCGCCGAGTAGGCGGGGACGAGCAGCACGTCATCGAAAGTCAGTGCCTTTTCTACCAACCGCATACTTTTCCTCAGACGCAAAGACGGAGTATACGGGATCGACCGGACGCCTTAGCGCGTCGCAATAGCGCCCTCTTTACACCCTGTTTAGGTCATCGACTGGCTTGCTGCGATCAATCAGCCGTCGCAGAATATGCGGCGCTCAGGAGAACCTATGTTCGCTAGTTTCAACATGATTCGTGCAACGATCCTTGCGGCGATCGTGCTGGCCGGAATGACTTCGACGCCGAGCGAGGCGCAATGGGCCTGGAAGGACGCCAACGGCCGTCTCGTCTATTCGGACCGCCCGCCGCCGACCGATATTAAGCCCGCGCAGATCGTGCGCCAGCCGAACACGCAGACACTGGCCAATCCCGCACCCGCCAGTGGCCCGATCGATGATGCGGCCAAGACGTCGGATCCGAAGTCGCCGGATGCCAGGAGCGTGCCGGCAGCGAATGCGCCGAAAACTGTCGCCGAGCGTGAAATGGAATTTCGTAAGCGTCAGCAGGAACGCGCCGAAAGCGATAAGAAATCAGCCGAAGAACAAACCAAGAGCGCGGCTAGGACCGCGGAATGCGAACGCGCGCGCGGGTACATGAAATCGCTCGAAGACGGTGTGCGGGTTACGCGCACCGACGCTGCCGGCAATCGCGAATTTCTGAATGACGAGCAGCGCAGCGCCGAAGTCGAGCGCACCCGCAAGATCATCCAGGGTACGTGCAGCTAGGTCTTTAGCGATCGTTTGCTGACGCCGGCGTTGCGCCGCACATCCGCGCGCACACGCCGACCTTCTTTTGGATCGATCGTCAGCAGCCGGTAAATCTCGACCCGGTCGCCGTCTTTCAGTAACTGATCCGGCGCGCGTCGGCGGCCCCAGATTCCAGCGTCCAACGTTCCGTTGAGTTCAGGCCGGCGCGCTTGCACTCCCGAGGCGACGACGGCGTCGCGCACGGTCGAATCGGGTGGCAACCGCACCTCGCTCAGGTCTTCGACGTCCGGCGTGCAATACACCACGGTTACCGTCATCAAAGCGGAAATCATGCTGAGCTGTTCGAGTGAGATATAAAGCCGGATTGTATTGTCGGCAACGCAACCGCAGTGGCGATTGTTCAAAACAAAAAAGCGCAGCACGACTACTTTATCGAGGAGCGATACGAAGCCGGCGTCGCGCTCGAAGGATGGGAAGTCAAATCGATCCGCGCGAATCAAATCCAGCTGAGCGAGGCGTACGTCATCGTCCGTAACGGCGAGCTGTATCTGCTGAATGCGCATATCAGTCCGTTGCCCACCACCTCCACACACGTCAAGGCCGAGCCAACGCGAACCCGCAAGCTGTTGTTGCACGCAGCGGAGATCCGCAAGCTGATCGGCAAGGTCGAGCGCGCCGGGTATTCGCTGGTGCCGCTCAACATGCACTTCAGCAAGGGCCGCATCAAGCTCGAGGTCGGGCTTGCCAAGGGCAAGCGCCAATTCGAAAAACGCGCTGCCGAAGCCGACAAAGACTGGAAGCGCGAGCAGAGCCGCCTGTTAAAGAACCGCAGCCGCTAGGCGCGCATCGCCTTGGTCAGAACGACCGCATCATCACGGCCCTCGTAGTAGCCCTTGAGCACCTCAGTTTCGCGGTATCCGTGCGCGTAGTAGAACGCCCGTGCCGCGACGTTGCTGCGCCGAGCTTCAACTCTGACCGATGCAATGCCCGCGGTTCTTACGGTGACCTCCAGCCACCGCATCAGCGCCGAACCCACTCCCTCGCGGCGCCGGAAAGAGCGAACCGCCATCAGCAACAAATGAGCGTCTTCGTCGCGGTACTTCATGATCGCAAAGCCTGTAAGTGCTTGCCGCTCGCGTACCACGATGGTGTTCGTAGCAGCGTCGCACATGCTTCGAAGCACCCGCTGCGGGGTCCATGACCAGGTCAATCCGTGTTCGATTGCATCCTTCGACAAAGCGGCGATGCTCGGCGCGTCGCTGGAAGCCGCAAGCTGGATTTCGCAGTTCGCCAGCATCGCAATCCACCCACACTACGCACCGCGCGGCGCAGGTTGAGCCTTGACCACCGTCAGCGCCGATGCCACCAGCGTTGCAATATCGGCCACGTTCGACGGCAGGATCAGCGTGTTGTTGGTCTTGGCCAGGTTGCCAAACGCGTCGACGAAACGGTCTGCAACGCGCAAGTTGACCGCTTCGATGCCGCCGGGCTGTCGAATCGTCTCGGCAACCAGCTGAATCGCACGCGCGGTTGCCTCGGCGACTGCGAGCACCGCACCGGCTTCGCCTTGCGCAATATTGATCTGTGCCTGCTTCTCACCTTCCGAGCGTGCGATCTCTGCTTCGCGGGCGCCGGTGGCGATGTTGATCTGCTCCTGCTTGCGACCTTCGGACGATGCGATCAGCGCGCGCTTTTCGCGCTCAGCGGTAATTTGCTGCTGCATCGCATGCAGGATTGCGTTCGGCGGTGTGATGTCCTTGATTTCATAGCGCAGGACTTTCACTCCCCAATTCATCGCCGCCTCGTCAATCGCCGAGACGACACTATGATTGATGTATGCGCGCTCTTCGAAGGTCTTGTCGAGCTCGAGCTTGCCAATTACCGAGCGCAGCGTCGTCTGCGACAGCTGCGTGATCGCGAGAATGTAGTTGCTTGCGCCATACGACGCGCGCTGCGGATCGGTAACCTGGAAGTACAGCACGCCATCGACCTGCAACTGAGTATTGTCCTTGGTGATGCAGACCTGACTCGGCGTATCCAGCGGCACTTCTTTCAGGCTGTGCTTGTAGGCAACGCGGTCGATCAGTGGAATGACCGGATTGAGCCCTGGCTGCAACGTCGCGTGGTACTTGCCCAGCCGCTCGACGACCCACGCGCTTTGCTGCGGCACGACCTTCAGCGCGGTGACGGCGAAAGTCACTGCGACGATCGCGATCACGATAAAGACCAGCCAGACTCCATTGATGCCGAACATTGGGCTCTCCCCGGTGAGGTGCGCTTAGCGCGACTTGGCTGCAACGATCAATCGGTTGGCGTGAATTTCGCGGATCACGAATTCGCCGCCGACAGGCTCCTCGCCCGCCATTAGCTCGACATCCCAGGTCGCCCCGCGATAACTGGCGCGCGCGGTTTGATTCGGACTCCATTGCTCGACGCGCAGCGACTGGCCGACGTCCATGTTCTGCACGCGATCGCTGGTCGCCCGGTCGCGCAACCGGTGGCCAAAACGTGATTGACGCAGCCACAGCGTCCCGCCGAGGCTGAACGCGGCGGCCGTCGCGAGCTGCAGGACCATCGATGCACCGAGCAGCGCAGCGACGCCGGCGGCGCCGAATGCAACCGCGACCACCAGCAGATAAAAGGTGCCTGTCAGCAGCTCGGCAACGACCAAGCCGAAGCCGACTACAAACCATCCGACATAGTTATCCATCGCTCCCACCCCCTCTATGCGTTCGCTATTGAAGCAGAAGCGGCCAGCCGTTGCCAGGTCTCGACAACGGTATCCGGATTCAGCGACATCGACTCGATTCCCTGCTCCATCAACCACTCGGCAAAATCGGCGTGGTCCGACGGGCCCTGGCCGCAGATTCCGATGTACTTGCCGCGCGCCAGACACGCCGCGATGGCCGTGGTCAGCAATGCCTTGACCGCCGGGTCGCGCTCGTCGAATCCCTCGGCGACCAGCCCCGAGTCGCGATCGAGCCCCAGCGTCAATTGCGTCAAATCGTTGGAGCCGATCGAAAAGCCATCGAAGTATTCGAGAAACTGATCGGCCAGCACGGCGTTGGATGGGACCTCGCACATCATGATCACGCGCAAACCGTTACTGCCGCGCTTCAACCCATTTTCGGCAAGCAACTCGGTAACACGCCGCGCTTCGGTAAGGGTTCGAACGAACGGCACCATGACTTCGACATTGGTGAGCCCCATTTCATCGCGCACCTTCTTCAGCGCCGCTGCCTCCATTCGAAAGCATTCGCGAAACGAGTCGGCGAGATAGCGTGCCGCGCCGCGAAACCCCAGCATCGGATTCTCTTCGTCGGGCTCGTAACGCGTGCCGCCGATCAGCTTCTTGTACTCGTTGCTCTTGAAGTCCGACAGACGAACGATCACGGGTTTCGGCCAGAACGCGGCGGCAATCGTCGAAATACCCTCGGCCAGCTTGGTTTCGAAGAATGCGCGCGGATTGGGGTATCCGCGCGCGAGACCTTTCACCGCCTGCCTGAGGTCAGGATCAAGGTTGGGGTAGTCAAGCACTGCCTTC
>JBDUCU010000027.1:0-27756 GCA_040003315.1 Burkholderiaceae bacterium
CAGCCAGGCAATGCGCGTCGTGAGCACGCGCGTTTTTCCGCTGCCGGCACCGGCCAGTATCAGTGCTGATTGACTGGGGAGCGTGACTGCTGCCAGTTGCCGCTCGTTGAGGTTCTGCAGCAAATTCATACGAGGCCGCGAGTCTAGGGCAACTGCATGACAACCGAGAAGCCACCGAGCGACCCATATAATCGTTCGATGAATCCAAAATATGAACCGCAGAAGATTGAAGCGGAGGTGCAGCGCCAGTGGAGCGCGTCGAATGCTTACGGCGCGGTCGAGCACGCGCCCGATTCGACAGGTGTGCAGAAGCCGAAGTTCTACGTCTGTTCGATGTTGCCGTACCCAAGCGGCAAGCTGCACATGGGTCACGTGCGCAATTACACGCTGAACGACGTTCTTTATCGCGTGATGCGCATGCGCGGCTACAACGTGATGACGCCAATGGGCTGGGATGCGTTTGGCCTGCCATCCGAAAACGCGGCAATCGAGAAGAAGATCCCACCCGCGCAGTGGACCTACGCCAACATCGCCGACATGAAGTCGCAGATGCAGCCGCTCGGGCTGGCGTTCGACTGGTCGCGCGAGGTCACCACATGCAAGCCTGAGTATTACGTGTGGAACCAGTGGCTGTTCCTGAAGATGCTGGAATCGGGCATCGCATATCGCAAGACGCAGGTCGTCAATTGGGATCCGGTCGATCAGACGGTATTGGCCAACGAACAGGTGATCGACGGTCGCGGATGGAGGTCCGATGCGATCGTCGAGAAGCGCGAGATTCCCGGGTACTTTCTAGCGATCACCAAGTACGCCGATGAGCTGCTCGAAGATCTGAAAAAGCTCGACTGGCCGCCGCAGGTTCGCACCATGCAGGAGAACTGGATCGGCAAGAGCGTCGGCGTCAATTTCGGTTTCCCCTATTTGCTCGATGGCGAGCAGCACCTGCTGCGCGTTTTCACCACGCGCGCTGACACGATCATGGGCGCGACGTTTGTCGCGATCGCCGCCGAGCATCCGCTCGCCGCGCGTCTTGAGCGCGACAGGCCCGAGCTCGGTGCATTCATCGATGCGTGCAGGCGCGGCAGTGTTTCCGAAGTCGACGTTGCGACGATCGAGAAGAGCGGAATTCCCACCGGCTTTTCGGTCTTGCACCCGCTGTCGGGCGAAAAGATCCCTGTCTGGATCGGCAACTACGTGTTGATGGGTTACGGCGAAGGCGCGGTAATGGGGGTGCCAGGCCACGACCAGCGTGACTGGGAGTTCGCGAAGCAATATTCGTTGCCGATCAAGCACGTGATTGCCGTCGACCCGACCCATGGCGGCGGTGAATTTTCAACCGACCTCTGGCAGCCGTGGTACGCCGACAAGGAGCACGGCACGTGCGTGAACTCCGGCAAATACGACAACCTGTCGTACCAAGCAGCGGTCGACGCGATCGCAAACGACCTTGAAGCACTCGGCATTGGATGCAAGCAAGTGCAGTGGCGGTTGCGCGACTGGGGAATCTCGCGTCAGCGTTACTGGGGCACTCCAATCCCGATCGTTCACTGCAGTGACTGCGGCGTCGTGCCGGTGCCGGAAAAGGACCTGCCAGTCGTACTGCCTGAGCATCTTGTCCCCGATGGCACCGGCAACCCTCTGAACAAATGCGAGCCGTTTCTGAAATGCGATTGTCCTCGATGCGGCAAACCTGCGCGCCGAGAAACCGACACGATGGACACGTTCGTCGATTCTTCGTGGTACTACATGCGTTATTGCTCGCCCGACAATGCGCGCGCGATGGTCGACGAGCGTACCGATTACTGGATGCCGATGGATCAATACATCGGCGGTATCGAGCATGCGGTGCTGCACCTGCTGTATGCGCGCTTCTGGACCAAGGTGATGCGCGACATGGGACTGGTCAAGTTCGACGAACCGTTCCAGCGTCTTTTCACGCAGGGCATGCTGACTGCCGAGTGTTACTACCGCGAAGACGATGCGGGCAAGAAGCGCTGGTATTACCCGGCTGAAGTTGACGTCACGTACGACGATCGCGGCCGACCGGTCAAGGTCACCGCCTCCGAGGACGGCGAAGCAGTATTTTTCGGCGGCATCGAAAAGATGTCCAAGAGCAAGAACAACGTTGTCGAGCCGCGTGACATCATTGCAAAGTTCGGTGCCGACACGGCGCGCACCTTTGTGATGTTCGCCGGACCTCCCGACCAGAGCGCGCCCTGGTCAAGCTCGAGCGCCGATGGCACGTTCCGGTTTCTGCGCCGGCTCTGGGCGTACTGCTACCAACATCGAGAGTCGATCATGCAGGCGGGCGCCGTCGAGCCCTCATCGCTCAGCGCAGTCGATAAACAGGTTCGCCACGAGATCCACACGAATCTTAAGCAGGCTGGCATCGACTACGATCGGATGCACTACAACACGGTCGTGTCGGCGGCGATGAAGTTGCTGAACGCGCTGGAAGACGCCCCCGCCGCTGCGGCGGTCAGCAAAGAAGGCATCGGAATCCTGTTGCGTGTGCTGTATCCGATCGCACCGCACATCACGCAGACATTGTGGAATGAGCTCGGCTACGGACTCGCGATGGGCGAGTTACTCGACACGCGCTGGCCGGAAATCGACGAAGCCGCTCTCGCCAGAGAAGAGATGGAACTCGTCGTTCAGGTCAACGGCAAGGTGCGGGGGTCGATTCGCGTGCCGTCGCACGCCGGAGATGCCGCGATTACCGCGACTGCGCTGGCCGACGCCAATGTCATCCGGTTTGTCGAAGGGCGCCCGGTGAAGTTCACCAAGGTCGTGCGGCCGAAGCTCGTCACCATCGCCGTTTAGCCAGTCGACATGCCTCGCGCGCTCGTTATCGTTGTGTCCTTGTCGATCGCCGCAACGCTCGCGGCGTGCGGATTTCAGCTGCGAGGCTCGCAGACGCTACCAATCGAGCGCCTGTATCTCGCGCTGCCGGTCAACTCGCCGATCGGAGCCGAAATCACGCGTGTCGTGCGGTCGTCCACCAACGCCAGCATCGTGCAGGACCGCAAGAGCGCGCAGGCGATCGTCGAGCTGCTGGCCGAACAACGCGAGCGGGAAGTGCTGTCGATCAATGCGCAAGGTCGCGCCCGCGAATACCAGCTGCGTCTGCGAACGACCTTTCGCGTCATCGATCAGGAAGGGTTCGAGTTGATTCCGCCGACGACCCTTCTGGCACGGCGGGACATCGCGTTTAACGAATCGGAGCTGCTTGCGAAGGGGTCTGAAGAGGCGCTGCTCTACCGCGATATGCAGAGCGATCTCGTGCGCCAGATCGTCAATCGTCTGCAGGGCATTAAGCCCGCGGTCAAAGCCGATGCAGGTTAGAAACGATGCGCTCAATGGGGTGCTGGCGCGTGCACAGCGGGGCGGGGCGCTGCCGCCCATATTCGTCGTCGCGAGCGACGAGCCCCTGCTTGCGCTCGAAGCGCAGGATGCGATCCGCTCGACCGCACGCGGACTTGGATACACCGAACGCGAAGTACTGAACGCCGACGCTCGCTTCGACTGGTCCAAGCTGGCGGAGGTTGCGCAGGCGCAATCGCTGTTCGCGGAAAAGAAGATCGTAGAGATTCGTCTACCCAGCGGAAAACCCGGAGTGACCGGAGCTAAGACGCTCGAGGCCCATGCGCTCAATGCACGCGACGGCGTCATGACGATCGTCGCCCTCCCCCGCATCGACCGGCGCGACAGGCAAGCGCGCTGGATCGAAGCGCTCGAGCGATCGGGTGTCATGGTCGATATCGACACCATCGAACGAGCGCAACTGCCGCAATGGCTTGCGCGCCGGCTCGCAATCCAACAACAGAAAGCGCACGGCGATGCGCTCGCATTCATCGCGGACAAGGTTGAAGGCAACCTGTTGGCCGCTCATCAGGAAGTCGCGAAGCTTGCGTTGTTGTACCCGCCCGGTGAACTGACGGTGGAACAAGTGACCGACAGTGTGCTCAACGTCGCGCGCTACGACGTGTTTCAACTGCCTCTCGCGATGCTCGCCGGAGACGCAGCGCGTGTGCGCAAAACGATCGTCGGTCTCGAGTCGGAAGGCGAAGCCATTCCGCTGGTGCTCTGGGTTATCAGCGAAGAGCTGAGAATGTTGATGCGAGTCAAAGCGTATATCGATGCGGGGCGACCCTTTGCGACAGCGGCGCGCGAGAATCGCCTGTGGGGGCCGCGCGAAAAGCTCGTCGAACGCGCACTCGCCCGCATATCGATCGAAGAGCTCGAAGCCGCGTGGCTCCGTGCAGCCGATATCGACCGCATGGCCAAAGGACTGCAGGCTCCGCGCGCGGACAGCGACTCCTGGCTGGAATTGCTCGAGCTTGCTTTGACCATCGCAGCTCCTGGAGGTCACCGATGAGCGCAGCGACGGTACCCCTGAACCCGGGCGATCGCGAGGCACCGCCGGCCCGGGTCGGTGTGGACGAATACATCGGTCAGATAGGCCGCCTGGCCCGTCAGGCTTCCACGTTGATGGCGGCAGCAAGCAGCGGCGCAAAGGATCAGGCATTGCTTCGAGTTGCAGGCCTGATTCGCCAGCATCGGCACCGGATATCCGCTGCGAATGCGCTCGACCTCGATCGCACGCGAGGTGGCGATGCTTCCCCCGCGCTGCTTGATCGTCTGAGGCTGGAGGATGACGCAATCGAGCAGATGGCGGTCGGCGTCGAGCACATCGTCCGGCTTCCCGATCCGATCGGCGAGATCATCGAGATTAAACCGCGCCCGAGCGGGATAAAGGTCGGGCGCATGCGCGTGCCGCTCGGCGTGATCGCGATCATTTACGAGAGCCGGCCCAACGTGACGATCGACGCAGCCGCGCTGTGCATCAAAAGCGGCAACGCTGCGATTCTGCGCGGCGGCTCGGAGGCGATTGAAAGTAACCGGCTACTGGCCGAACTGGTACGCGAAGCTTTGGTCGATGCTCCGACCTCGCTGCGGCTGCCCGCCGATGCGGTGCGACTTATCGACACCACCGACCGCGCCGCAGTGGGTGCGCTTGCACGAATGACCGACTGTGTCGATCTGCTGGTACCGCGCGGAGGGCGCGGCTTGATCGAGCGGCTGATGCGCGAGTCCCGGGTACCGATGCTGAAGCACCTCGAAGGTATCTGCCATGTCTACATCGATGGCGCGGCCGACGTGCAAAAGGCGATCTCGATTGCCGATAACGCTAAGACGCAACGATATGGCACGTGCAACACCATGGAAACATTGTTGATCGCGCAGAGTATTGCGCCGCGGGTGCTACCGGCACTGGGGCGGATCTATCAATCGAAAGGCGTCGAGCTGCGCTGCTGTCCAGAATCGCGCTCGATCCTCGAAGCGGCCGGCGTAACCGGCGTGACCGACGCGACAGACGCCGACTGGCGCACCGAATACCTGGCGCCGATCCTGTCGATCTCGACGCTACCCGCTGTCGACGACGCGATCGCGCACATCAACACCTTCGGCAGCAAGCACACCGATGCGATCGTGACTGAGGACTACTCAGCCGCGATGCGCTTTGTGCGCGAAGTGGATTCTGCTTCGGTGCTCGTCAACGCCTCAACACGTTTTGCCGACGGCTTCGAGTACGGGCTCGGCGCCGAGATTGGTATTTCGAACGACAAACTTCATGCACGCGGCCCAGTGGGTCTCGAAGGACTGACGTCGCTGAAGTATGTCGTGTTCGGCAACGGCGAAGTGCGCTCGAGCTGAGCAGCCGCGCATGGCCAGCAGCTATTTGTGGATCAAGGCCGGGCACATCGTTTTCGTGACGAGTTGGTTTGCCGGCCTGTTCTATCTGCCGCGGATCTACGTCAATCTCGCGACCATCGACGACGCAGCGACGCGCGCGAGGCTGTTGACGATGGCGCGCAAGCTGCTGCGTTTTACGACGGGCCTCGCCGTGCTCGCACTGGCGTTCGGTATGTGGCTGTTGAGCTTCGGCGTCGGCGTCGGTGCGGCGTGGATGAACGCGAAGCTCGCCCTGGTGCTGGCAGTGATTGCCTACCATGCCTGGTGCGCAGTGCTCTATGGCCGTTTTGCGCGCTCGAGTCCCGTGCATTCGCACGTTTGGTTCAGATGGTTCAACGAACTTCCAGTGCTGCTGCTGGTCGCGATTGTCATCCTGGTGGTGGTGAAACCCTTTTAGGAAAGCAATGAACAAGACTGTCGAATACTTCATGACGCCGGTGTCGCCGTTCACCTATCTCGGGCACGCGCGTCTGCGTGAAATCTGCGCGAGGCATCAGGCAAAGATCAATCTTCATGTGATGGACCTGGGCAAGGTATTTCCGGTTTCTGGCGGGCTTGCACTGAAGGACCGTCCGCCGCAGCGTCGCGCGTATCGAATGATGGAGCTCAAGCGCTGGCGCGACTATCTCGGGCTGCCGCTGACCCTCGAGCCCAAGCACTTTCCGGTGCCTGCCGAGCCGGCGGCTACCGTGATCCTGGCCGTGCTGGAGAGCGAAGGCATCTCATCGGCGCTCGATATTGCAGGCGACTGTGGGCGCGCGGTTTGGGCCGAGGAGCGCAACATTTCCGATCCTGACGTACTGGCCGAAATCCTCACCGCTCGCAAGCTCGATGCCGCCAGCCTGATCGAGCAGGCACGCTCGGCGGAAGTCGCGGCGCGCTACGTTCAGCATTCGCAGGAAGCGATTGCGCGCAACGTGTTCGGCTCTCCCACGTATATCTACCAGGACGAGCTCTTTTGGGGGCAGGATCGCCTTGACTTCCTCGACCGCGCTGTGGCGCGGTAGTGACTGCATCTTTCTTCGCAGTATGCCCGCGCGGACTTGAGGCCGCATTGGCCGACGAGCTGCGGATACTCGGCGCCGCAGGACTTCGGACCGAGGCGGGCGGAGTCGCCTTTACTGGCGCGCTGCCGGTGGCCTACGCAGCCAACCTGCATTCGCGAATCGCCAGTCGCCTCTTGTGGCAGGTGGGACGGCGCGGGTACCTGAATGAGCAGCATTTGTACGAAGCAACGCAGGAAGTGCGCTGGCAAGACCTGATGTCGCCGCAGCAGACGCTGCGGGTCGATGTGACGGCGTCGCGTTCCCCATTGCACAGCCTCGAGTTCGCGATGCTGCGGATCAAGGACGGCATTGTGGATCGTCTGCGCGATCTCACCGGTGCGCGGCCATCGATCGATCGCGCGAATCCGGACGTGCGGATCTTCGCGTTCCTCGACGCGTCGACCGTCACCCTTTACGTCGACCTGTCGGGCGAAGCGTTGTTCAAACGCGGCTGGCGCGCCGACAAGGGAGAAGCCCCGTTAAAGGAAAATCTCGCCGCGGGCCTGCTGGCCTTGTCAGCTTGGACTCCGGCGACGCCGCTCGCGGATCTTTTCTGCGGCAGTGGCACGATCGTCATCGAGGCCGCCTCGATCGCTGCGCACCGTGCGCCAGGGCTGAATCGACACTTCGCATTCGAGCGCCTCCGGGGATTCGACTCACACGCGTGGCGGCGGTTAAAGGACGCAGCGCGCGCCGCTGTCAACGACGCAACCCACGCGGCGCTGGTAGGCTCAGATATATCGACTCGAGTCGTCGAACAGGCGATTGAGAACGCGCGACTGGCAGGATTGCAGAGCTGGCTCGACGACGGCCGGCTGCGATTCGACGCGGTCGATGCGCGTGTGGCAACGCCCGCGGTCGATCGCGGCACGATCATCTCGAACCCGCCGTACGGTGAGCAAAGCGCGCCGCGGTCTGCATCGGTGCCCGACATGATGCACAACGTCGGTGATCGTCTGAAACAGCAGTTTGCCGGCTGGGAAGCTTGGTTCCTGACGTCGGACCGCGAACTGCCCAGGCAGATGCGGCTGCAGGAAACGCGCAAGACAGTCCTGTACAACGGACCGCTCGAGTGCCGTTTCTTTCGCTTTGAGCTGGTGGCCGGCGGATACCGCCCGCGAGCAAAGGATCCGCAAACGTTACGCAGCTAGCGCACGTTCGATGTCCTTGGCGATGTCTTCGGGTTTGGTGGTCGGCGCGTATCGATCGACGACATCTCCGTTCTTGCCGACCAAGAACTTGGTGAAGTTCCACTTGATGGCCTCGGATCCGAGCAATCCCTTTTTTTCCGACGTCAGGTACTTGAACAGCGGGTGCGCGCTCTCGCCGTTGACGTCGATTTTCGAAAACATCGGGAATGTGACCCCGAAGTTCATTTCGCAGAACTCCGCTATCGCCGTGTCCGGCCCTGGCTCCTGCTGGCCGAACTGATTGCTCGGAAAGCCCAGAACGGCGAAGCCGCGGTCAGCATATTTCTTGTACAGCGCTTCGAGCCCGGTGTACTGTGGCGTGAACCCGCATTGGCTTGCCGTATTGACCACCAGCAGCACCTTTCCTCTGTATTCAGCCAGCGTCCGGGTCTTGCCATCGATGGTCTTTGCAGAAAAGTCATAAACCGATTTCATCGCCGCTCCTCGATCCCACCGCAGAGCAGCGGAGTCTAGTCGCCGACTGTTGGAACGCTTTTTGCTCCCGTTGAACACCGATGAACACTAACGAGCTGACGATGGTCTTTTCGTCGCCAAAGCTGCCGCCGGAAATGGCGCCAGGCGATGAAGCCCCGGCGGGAACGCCGGGCACCGGAGAAAACGTCTGCCGAATGTGTGGCGGCTCCGGCAGGGTCGACGGTCATACGTGTGGCGACTGCGAAGGAAGCGGCAAGGTCATCGACGGAATTGGTGGCGCGTAATTACCGATAACTGGGGAAGACATGAAGACAATCGCCGAAGTGATGACGCCGGACGTGGAAGTGGCGCGCCCAGAAGAGACGCTGCGCGACGTGGCGCGCGCGATGGCCGACCTCGACGTTGGCTCGCTGCCGGTGTGCGACGGGCGCAAACTGGTTGGGATGATCACCGATCGTGACATCACGATCCGGGCGGTCGCCGAAGGCAAGAGCGGAGATACGCTTGTCAGCGACGTGATGACCGACGACGTCGTCTGGTGTACCGATACAGATTCGATCGACCAAGTGTTGCAGCAGATGTCGGACGCGCAGATTCGGCGCATTCCTGTTGTCGACCGCGACCGTCACCTGGTTGGCATCGTCGCGCTTGGAGACATCGCGCTCGACGAAGACGATGACGTCGACGAGACGCTGCGCGATATTTCGATGCCCAGCTAGCGCTGTCCCCGTTGAGACAGCCTGGTGGCCCCGCGGCTAGCCGGTTAGCCCGAGGTGCTCGATTCCTTTGTGGATGCCCGCAACGCCACCGTAGAGCTTGCTGTTCAGTTTGATGTTCAGGCGAACGTCGTTGACCGAATCCGCGTTGCGCAGCGCGTCTTCGTAAGAAATCTGTTCGGTTTCGTGCAAGTCGTAAAGCGACTGATCGAAGGTCTGCATACCCTGCTCGCGCGAGCGCTTCATCACTTCCTTGATCTCGTGCACTTCCTGTTTGAAGATCAAGTCGGCGATCAGCGGCGAGTTCAGCATCAGCTCTACTGCAGGAATCCGGCCTTTCCGGTCCTTAAATGGAATCAATCGTTGCGCAACCGACGCGCGCAGGTTGAGCGACAAGTCCATCAGCAGCTGTTGCCGTCGCTCTTCCGGGAAAAAGTTGATGATCCGGTCAAGCGCCTGGTTGGTCGAGTTGGCGTGCAACGTGCACATCACCAGGTGACCGGTTTCGGCGAACGCAATTGCGTGGTCCATGCCTTCGCGATCGCGAATCTCGCCGATCAGGATCACGTCGGGCGCCTGACGCAGC
Organism: Burkholderiaceae bacterium; assembly: GCA_040003315.1. Taxonomy (GTDB): domain Bacteria; phylum Pseudomonadota; class Gammaproteobacteria; order Burkholderiales; family Burkholderiaceae_F; genus JACCZX01. Next base: position 9,731 of record JBDUCU010000027.1, read on the forward strand.
GTGTTCTTCAGCGCCACTGACCAGCTTTCGCAATCGACTCCGACTTCGCGCTGCGTGATGATGCAGTTCTTGTGCTGATGGACGTACTCGATCGGATCCTCGATCGTGATGATGTGGCCGTTGCTGTTCTCGTTGCGATAACCGGTCATCGCGGCCAAGGTCGTCGACTTCCCGGAGCCCGTTGCGCCGACCACCAGAATGATCCCGCGCTTGGCCATTGCCAGCTCGTTCAGCAGCGGCGGCAGGTTGAGCTCGTCTGTAGTCGGAATGTGATCGGCGATCACGCGAAACACGATCCCGACTTTGCCCTGCTGGATGAAGGCCGACACGCGAAAGCGCCCGATGCTGGTCGGGTTGATCGCAAATTGACACTCCTTCGTTTTCTCGAATTCCGCCGCCTGACGGTCGTTCATGATCGCGCGCACCAGCTCCCCGGTGTGCTGTCCGGTCAACGGCTGGTTCGACACCGGCAACACACGGCCGTCGATCTTGAACGCCGGAGGAAATTCGGCCGTCAAGAAGAGGTCCGAACCTTTCTTGCTCAGCAGCAGACGCAGCAGATCGTGTACGAACCGGGTTGCCTGATCGCGTTCCATGTCTCGTTATCCTGCAAACGACTCGGGGGACTTGGCGTACTGACGTGCCTCGCCGACGGTAATGACGTTGCGGCGGACGAGTTCGGTCATGCAATGGTCCAGCGTCTGCATGCCGAACTGGCTGCCGGTTTGAATCATCGAATACATCTGCGCGATCTTGTTTTCCCGAATCAGGTTGCGGATGGCCGGCGTGCCGACCATGATTTCGTGGGCGGCCACGCGGCCGCTGCCATCCTTCAACTTGAGCAACGTCTGCGAAATCACAGCGACAATCGACTCGGAAAGCATCGCGCGCACCATTTCCTTCTCGGCGGCGGGAAAGACGTCGACCACCCGGTCGATCGTCTTGGCGGCCGACGAGGTATGCAGCGTTCCAAACACCAGGTGGCCCGTTTCGGCGGCGGTCAATGCCAAGCGAATCGTTTCCAGGTCGCGCAACTCGCCGACCAGCACGATGTCCGGATCTTCGCGCAACGCCGAGCGCAACGCGTTGGCGAACGACAAGGTGTGCGGGCCGACCTCGCGCTGGTTGATCACCGACTTGCGCGATTCGTGCACGAACTCGATCGGATCTTCGATCGTCAGAATGTGCCCGTACAGATTATTGTTGACGTGGTCGACCATTGCCGCGAGCGTCGTCGACTTTCCTGAGCCGGTCGGTCCGGTCACCAACACCAGGCCGCGCGGCCTTCCCGCGAAATCGGCAAACTGACGCGGCGCCTGAAGCTCTTCCAGCGACAGCACGCGCGATGGAATGGTTCGCAGCACCGCGGCAGCGCCGCGGTCCTGGTTAAAAGCGTTAACCCGAAAACGCGCGAGTCCCGGCAAGTCGAACGAGAAGTCGGTCTCCAGATTCTCGTCATACTGCTTGCGCTGCGCGTCGCTCATGATGTCGTAGATCATGCCGTGCACATCCTTGTGCTCGAGCGGCGGCAGGTTGATGCGGCGCACGTCGCCATGCACCCGAATCATCGGCGGCAGACCGGCTGACAAATGCAGGTCCGATGCTTTGTTTTTGACGGAAAATGCGAGCAGTTCTGAAATGTCCATGGCAGGCGGAGGCCTCTGCAGTTACCGTTGCTAAACGCAGTCAGGCTGCATTTGCACTAAACGGGAGGCGAAGCGTAGCGCGCGTAGTGATTCCGGTGTTCCCATAAAAAAGCTAGAAATAGCTTGAAAACACAAGCCTCTACACCTGTTTGCTCACAATGATGCTGAGTTTGCCGACTTTGCCCTCGAACTTGCAAGCCAATTTGGCAGCGATACACGAGCGCATTACCAAGGCTGCGCGAGCCGCGCGGCGCGATCCTTCATCTGTGCGGCTGGTTGCTGTCAGCAAGACGTTTCCAGCATCGACGATCGCCGCGGCGGCCCACTCCGGCCAGAGGGCATTCGGCGAAAACCATGTCCAGGAAGCGGTGTCGAAAATGGACCAGCTTGCCGGCTCCGGACTCGATCTCGAATGGCACTTTATCGGCCCGATCCAGAGCAATAAGACGCGCTGGCTTGCGGAGCGCTTCGACTGGGTGCAGTCGGTCGACCGCGTCAAGATTGCCGAGAGGATGTCCGCGCAACGGCCGGTCGATCGGTCACCGCTGAACGTTCTGCTGCAGGTCAATATCAGTGGAGAAGCGAGCAAGGGCGGCGTGGCAGCCAAGCAACTGCTCGAGCTGGCCGATGCAGTCATTGCCTTGCCGCGCTTGCGCGTCCGCGGCCTGATGGCAGTACCGGGCCCGGAGACGACGTTCGAGCGCCAGAGGGCTGCATTCGACAACATCAAGCGGCTGTTCGACGAATTGCAGGCGCATTGCGCTGGCTCGCGCGGCGGCCCGGGCTCGCATTTCGACGTGCTGTCAATTGGAATGTCATCCGACCTGGAGGCTGCGATTGCCGAAGGCTCGACGATGGTCCGTATCGGCAGCGCCATCTTCGGCGCCCGCCAGACGCACAGATGAAGGTTGCATTCATCGGCGGCGGCAACATGGCGGGCGCACTGATCGCCGGCATGCTCGACGCTGGCTATTCACCGCGCGACATCGAGGTGCTTGAAATCGACTCGGAGCGTGCCGCTGCGTTGACCCAAGTGCATCGGGTGAAGGCGCACGCGCAGCCGGGTGAATGGTTGGCGGCAAGCGATGTCATCGTGCTTGCGGTCAAGCCACAGCAGATGCACGACGCGGCGGCGGCAATCAAATCCTTGCTGGCGCGGCCGCTGGTGCTGTCGATCGCTGCGGGCGTAAGGGCGGGTCAAATTGCGGACTGGCTGGCGACTCGCCAGATCGTGCGCGCAATGCCCAATATGCCGGCCGTCATTCGCAGCAGTATCACCGGCGCCATCGCATTGGCGGACGTCACCGCCGAGCAGAAGTCGGCCGCCGACAAGATATTGCGCGCGGTCGGCAGCGTCATCTGGCTCGACGACGAAGCAATGCTCGACGCCGTCACGGCCGTCTCCGGCAGCGGGCCGGCGTACGTTTTTTATTTTATCGAGGCGATACAAACGGCCGCTCGTGAACTCGGGTTCGACGATGCGCAAGCGAAACTACTGACGGTTCAAACGTTCGTCGGCGCGGCTCAGCTGGCAGCTCAGTCATCCGAATCGGTCGGTGCGCTGCGAGAAAGAGTGACGTCGAAAGGGGGGACGACCGCAGCGGCAATCGCCAGCCTGGATCGAGATAAGGTTGATGAAGCCATCTCGCGCGCGCTGCACGCGGCAGCGCGGCGCGCACAAGAACTGGGCCGCTGACGTGGTTATCGGACAGCCTGGTCGAGCGCGGAACCGACAAACACCGCCAGGCCAACCCAGTTGTTATGCCTGAACGCGCGCAAGCACCCTTCTCGCGAGCGGTCGCGAATCAGGAAAAAGTGATACACCGCCAACGCAGCCGCTGCGGCGCATCCGGCGTAAAACGGCCACGTCCCTCCCATCAGGCGGCCGATGTACAGCAGCAGCGACACGTAGACGCAATAGCAAGCCATCACTGCCGCGACATCGAGCCGGCCAAAAAAAATCGCCGACGACCGGATGCCAAGTCGCAGATCATCGTCGCGGTCGACCATCGCATACTCGGTGTCATAAGCGATCACCCAGGACGCGTTGGCGACGAAGAGCATCCAGCCGACCATCGGAACGCCGTCAAGAACCGCAGCGAACGCCATCGGGATGCCGAACGAAAACGCGATGCCCAGATAAAGCTGTGGCACCGGAAAGAATCTCTTGGCCAACGGATAGGTGGCTGCGATCACTACCGCGATCAGCGCAAGCTGCCACGTGGCCGCGTTCAAAAAGGGAAGCAGCAGCGCGGCGCCAGTCGCCAGCACGAGCGCCACCGCGAGGGCTTCGCGCCGGGTAACTAACCCGCGCGCAACCACGCGGTCGGCGGTGCGTTTCACGTGCGCATCGAAGCGCGCGTCGGCGGCATCGTTGATCGCGCATCCGGCCGAGCGCATCAGAAACGTCCCCGCAATGAATACGACGGTCAGCATCGCATTCGGTGCACCGCCCGACGCGATCACCAGCGCGGTCAGCGTCGGCCACAGCAGCAGCAACGTACCGACCGGCTTATCAAGCCGCGTCAACCGCACATACAGAGGCAGGCGAGCTGCAATCGAGGTCATGCCGAAGATACGTGCAAAAGATTTACAGGGAAAGTCCCTTTGCCGTCTCTGAACGTCAAGGGTTATCGTAGCAACGTCGTAATATTCCGATGCCACCCCTAGATCAATAACAGGAGACCCCATGTTTCGTAGATCATTGCTTTCCGCCGCGCTCGTATCGAGCCTCGCGTTCGGATGGTTGACGCCGGCCATTGCACAGACCGAGATTCAGTGGTGGCACTCGATGGGCGGCAACCTCGGCGAGTGGGTCAACGACCTTGCCAAGGGGTTCAACGAGAGCCAGAAGGAATACAAAGTCGTGCCGGTGTTCAAGGGCAGCTACGACGAATCGATGACGGCAGCGATCGCTGCTTATCGCGCCGGCAACGCCCCGCACATCTTGCAGGTGTTCGAAGTCGGCACCGCGACCATGATGGCGTCCAAAGGTGCCATCAAGCCCGTGCATGGTTTGATGAAGGAAGCCGGCTACAAGTTCGACCCCGCCGTGTACGTGCCGGCAGTCGCGGGTTACTACACCGCGCCCAACGGTCAGATGTTGAGCTTGCCATTTAACAGCTCGACGACCGTGTTCCATTACAACAAGGATGCGTTCAAAGCAGCCGGGCTCGATCCTGAAAATCCCCCGAAGACATGGCCCGAAGTCGTGCTCGCGGCGGCGAAGCTAAAGGCTTCGGGTCACAAGTGCCCGTTCACGACCAGCTGGGTGAGTTGGACACAACTCGAAAGTTTTTCGGCGTGGCACAACACTGAGTTCTCCACGTTGCGCAACGGCTTTGGTGGAATGGGAACGCGGCTCGCTTTCAACACGCCGCTGCATGTGCGCCATATCGAAAACCTGGCCAATATGTCCAAGCAGGGGCTGTTCGTTTATAAAGGCCGTGGCAACATTCCGGATTCGGTGTTCGTCTCCGGCGAATGCGCGATGATGACCGGCTCGTCGGGGCTGTACGGCAATATTAAGAAAAACGCCAAGTTTGCTAACGGCATCTCGACTCTGCCGTACTACCCAGACGTCGCCGGCGCGCCCCAAAACACAGTGATCGGCGGCGGCAGTTTGTGGGTGATGTCCGGCAAGAAACCGCAGGAGTACAAAGGCGTTGCCGCGTTCTTCAATTACCTGTCGAAGCCCGAAGTGCAGTCAGCGAGCCATCAACGCACCGGCTATCTGCCGATTACAATGGCCGCCTACAACCTGACCGACAAAGGCGGTTTTTACAAGCAGAACCCGGGCACCGACGTCGCCGTCACACAGATGATTCGCAAGACCACTGACAAATCGCGGGGCATCCGCCTCGGCAACTTCGTGCAGATCCGCACGATCGTCGATGAAGAGATGGAGGGAGTGTGGTCGGGCAAGAAAAGCGCCAAAGAGGCGCTCGACACGGCGGTCAAGCGCGGCAATGAACAGTTAGAGCGGTTCGAGAAGGCAAATAAGAGTTGACGTCCGGATTCGCTAGTCGCGGCCGCAGCGCTTCTTGCTCCGGCCGCGATTTACTTGCGCAGCGACTTCGCAAACTCGACGAAGCCCGCTGACGTCGACGGGCGACCGAGCAGAAAGCCTTGGGCTTCGTTGCAGCCGCAATCCCTGACGAACGACAGTTGTTCGCGGGTTTCAACGCCTTCGGCGACGACGTGCAAACCGAGTCCGCGCGCGAGGCTGGTCAATGCGGCAACGATCTTGCAATCGGCAGGATCGTTGGGGCCGGCGCGCACGAACTGGCCGTCGATCTTGATCACATCGACAGGAAAACGGCGCAGGTTGCTCAGGCTCGAATATCCGGTGCCGAAATTATCCAGTGCGATCTTGACACCCATCGCGTGCAGTCCCGATAGCACGTGCTCGGCCTGCGCACCGTCGCGCATCAGGCTCGCTTCGGTGATCTCAACCTGTAAACGCTCGGCTTCCAGACCTGAATCCATCAGCGCCTGACTCACCATCGGCAGCAGCGAGCGGCCGCGAAATTCGCGCGGCGACAGATTGACACTGACAATCAGTTCTCCAAGGCCGGCGGCGGTCCAGTTCATTGCGGCTTCGCATGCCTGACGAAGCACGACTTCGCCGATCGGCAGAATCAGCCCCGTCTCTTCGGCGATCGCGATGAAGCTGGCGGGCTCCTGCACCCCGAGCGTCGGATCGCACCACCGCAGCAAGGCCTCGGCGCCGACCAACTGGCGGCTTTGCACATCGATTCTCGGCTGGTAGTGCACCTCGAATTCACCGTGCTCCAGAGCGCGGCGCAGTCCTGCCTCGACCTGCAGGCGACGCACCATCTCCGAGTTCATGCGCGGCTCGAACAGCTGCACGTTGCCGCGCCCGCGCGACTTGGCGAACGACAGTGCGGCGTCGGCGTTGCGCAACAGCATCTCGGGGCTCGCGCCATCGCCGGGGAACAGCGCCGCACCGACGCTGACGCTGACGTTGACCTGCTCGGCGTCGATCTCGAACGGCTCCGACAGCAGTTCGGCCAGCTTGGCCGCAACATGCTGTGCGTCGTCGATGTGACGCAGCCGGCCGAGCACGATCGCAAACTCGTCGGCGCCGCTGCGTGCAACCAGGTCGGACGTGCGAATGGTGTCGACCAGGCGGCCCGCTGTTGCGCGCAGCAATGCGTCGCCCACCCGATGTCCGAGGGCGTCGTTCAGTTTGGTGAATTCGTCGATGTCGATCACCAGAACCGCAAGTCGATCACCGCCCAGCTGATGATTGCGAATCGCCTCGTCCAGGCGAGATTCGAGCAACCGCCGATTGGGCAACTCGGTCAACTCGTCATAAAGCGAGATTCGGCGCGCGCGCTCTTCGACTTCGCTGCGCTCGTAAAGCTCGGCGACCAGCCGCTCGTTGGACCACGCCAGCTCGTCGTGGGCGGCGCGTACGCGCTGCTCCAGATCTTCGCGCGCCTTCGCAAGCGCAGCTTCCATTTCCTTGCGGGCGCTGATGTCTTCGACCATCCAAACGGTTTCGCCGGCAGGGCCGCCCGGCGTAATGCTCTTGACCAGCAAGCGGGTCCAAAAGCGCGAACCGTCATGTCGTACGGTGCGCCATTCGATCGCCGGCGATCCGTCGGCAGCCAGCGCATCGCTGATACGGCAGGCAAAGGCCTGAAAGTCTTGATCAGAGCTGAACAGAGTCGCGGCCGAGCGCCCGATCAAGTCGGTCGATTCCCAACCGAAGAGTCGCGCAGCGCTTGAATTACATTGCGTCACGTCTCCATCGCACACAACCAGAATGCCTACCGAGTCGTTCGACAACAGCGCCCGGTATTCCTTCAGGCGGCGCGCTACGTCGCGCGGGTTCGCGGCCAGGACTACGCCTTCGTCAATATCGCGCATGAGGTTGCTCGCCGTTCGGCTCGTAAGTTGCGCGCAGTGTGGCGCAGCCGTTATGGTGGAAAACGCTGATTACGGGTGTGCTGGCCGGCCTATTTGCGCGGCTTTGACGCTCAAGTTCGCTTTCGCGAGCCGGTAACCGCTCCGAGCAGCAGCAGGGCTTGAATCCAGGCCTTGACCCGACTGGACCTGTGCATCGGGCTTCCGTGGTTGACCGCAGCGGTTATCACATCGCGTCGTCAGTGATCTGTTCTATTACTCAACGCTGACGTCAGTGACCCACATCAGTTCGCACGAGCCTCCGCCGGTATCGTCGCGGCGCAGGGACGAGCTCCAGTTCCAGCCGTCCGGGTGCTTGATGTTGACCAGATAGCCACTCAACGTCACGACGGCCCCAGGATGAACATTGAGCAAGCGGCTCTTGATCGAATCGTTCGCCGGCACGAGGTGAGTGTTGGCAGAACTGCTGATGATCAGCGCTGGATCGATCGGTGGAGCACCCTGCCAGCGATACTGATACCAGCGATTGCTCTGGGTGATCGTCAGACGATCAAGCACCTCGCTATCGGACATCGGCCCCCACCCCAGCGCGAAATCGACCGGAGACAAATCAGCCTCGCGACCGAAGTGATAACGCTCGATCGATAGCACGCGAGCGCGAACGGTGTAGGTTGCGACGGGCTCGATCACGTAACCGGCGCGCTCTAATGCAGCCTCGCGCGTGTTGGCCTGAATCGGGGAATCCGCGACCGTGCCACTGTGGGCGACCCGACGGTGTCCTGCCCGGTCGTGCACAAAGTACGCAACCGATGCGACCGTCAGCAGCCCTACGACCCACGGTTTAAGGGAATCGGAGACCATCGAATGGGTCAACGCGATGACCTAACGCCGCAGCACATCCAGGATTTTTTTCTGAGCGGCACTTGAGATCATCGTCAGACTTTGCACCAGTCGTCGACTTTGCAGACGTGGGTCCGCATCGGTGGCCACGTCCCACTGCTCGCGGTCTTCACGTTTGGGAATGCTGTTGACACGGCCTGCAGCCGCAGGGCGCTGTTGACTGCCATGCTCATCAATCGAACCGTCTGCCTTGACTCTAAATCGCTGACAGTAAATGCGGATGATTTCTCTGGGCTTCATATCCTCAACACGACACACGACCGTGGCAATATCGATCGTTTTCCCGGCCCATTGGTGCAGCACCGCTTGACGCCGGAAGTAGAACTCGTCGAACGCTGTCTTCGTCAGCGGCGACACCTCGTCTCCGGTGACAAGAAATATCCGATAGCCAATACGTTTTTTCACTCGTCTGGGGGGCGTCTGAGGGTCGGCGCGAGCGCATAACACGCGGGAGCCGCGCGTCACCGATCGACACGTTGATAATCGCAAAGCCGGTTGCATTAAGGTTCCGCTCGACTGACTTGAAGCGGCTAGGCCGAACGGGCCAAGCGCGGTACGTTCTTGCAATTTCTTAACAGAGGCTTTGTCAATTGCTTGACGCGCCGGCTCGAGATCCAGCGCGCGATGTCGAGCCAGTGACTCGAGCGGTGCCCGCAACGCTTCTTGCCCCGGATTCCGCAGACCGGGCGGCACGAAACTTGGCCTGTTCGCGCATCGCGATCATCGCTCCGCAGCCCTCGCTCGCCTTGGCGCCATTGCCAGCACCTTCGTCGACCTCGTGCTTGGCCCACGCCTGCACCGCGACAGCGCTGCGACGCTCAACGCGCGGGCTTGCGCCGCACACGGCGATCTGCATTTCCTGGTACCAGGGAGCTTCGCTATCCAACGCGGCTAGATCAGTGCCCGCCAGCCACAACAATTCATTTGACGCGTAGCGCATCATTCGATCGATCAGTTCGGTCGGCATTCCGCCGGCGATGACCGTCTCGCGAACCCGACGGTCGAGATCTGCATGCGCGCGCGCGATCGAAGCCGGCGATTGCTGTCGATAAAACTCGGCGCTGAGTCGCGGCCGGTGCAGCCCGATTCTTGCATGGCGAACCCATCGTGCCGGCGCGCTCATCAGAATCAGCACGCAGGCACTGGCGCAGACACGTTCTTCCGGAGTGGGATCAGCAGTCGCAGCGCGTGATGGGCCATCGATCGCGGCCGATCGCAGCAGCGAAACGCCCAGCATGTTCTGTCGCACCAGTTCTCCAATGCGCAGTGCCTCGGTGACATCTCCGCCGAGCGAATCCACCTCCAGCCAGGCGACATGGCTTTTTCCGGACGGTAACGGCTGCAACAAAGCCTGCGTCAGGCGCTCGGCATCCCCTTTGTCGATTTCACCCGTGAACGCGATGATGCACGTTGGGGCATTTGAATGGCAGCGGCGCTCGATGTCGGCGGCGTGCACGACACCCGAGTGAACAAGGCATGCGATTATCGCGAGAATCAAGCGCATGTCGCATTTGTACCGGCGTTGGCGCGAACCAAACTCATAATTTGCGCGCGCATCGCGATGCAAATCGACCTAAAGCGCGGCCTCTGTCAAATGCACGGCGATGAACTTTGGGCGAGGCGAATTTCGAGCTGCGAGCTACACCATTAAGCTGATCGTCGATGGAGCCGATTCTCTACGCTACTGCCGCCGTGCTCGCGATTACGGCCATCATCAACGTGGCCGCGCGCAGGCTCGACCTGCCAAGCCCGGTGCTCCTCGTCGTCGCGGGCATCGTGCTCGCGCTCATTCCAGGTCTGCCGCGCATCGAGTTGCCGCCCGATCTGGTGTTGCTCGTCTTTCTGCCGCCAATTATCTATTACGCGGCGTTCGGCATGAGCTGGCAGGCATTCTGCAAAAACCTGCGACCGATCGTGTTGCTGGCGGTGGGCTGCGTGGTGTTCACGACCGTTACCGTGGCAGCCGCTGCTCACTGGCTGATCGGGCTTTCTTGGCCCGTCGCGTTCGTGCTGGGCGCGATCGTTTCGCCGCCCGATGTCGTTGCACCTCTTGCGATCGCGCGCAGGCTTGGAATCCCGAGTCGCATTACCGCCGTGCTCGAGGGCGAAGGGCTGGTCAACGACGCTACCGCGCTGGTGCTGTTCAAGTTCGCGCTGGCGGCGACGTTGACCGGAACATTCTCGATCACCGCAGCAACCACTTCGTTCTTGACCATCGTCGTTGCGGAGACAGCATTCGGACTCGTGGTCGGCTGGCTGATGCTGCGCCTGCGCCATCTGGCTCGACAGCCTCTGATCGAAGTGACGCTGTCGCTGCTGACTCCCTTTGTTGCGTTCTGGGTGCCGCACGAGGCAGGTGGTTCGGGCGTGCTGGCCACCGTCGTCGCAGGACTCTATGTGGGGGCAAAAGGCGTCGAGCTGATCCGCTCCAACACACGGCTGCAGGCGCTTTTCTTCTGGGATTTCGTCACCTATTTAATAGAGGGCGCAATCTTTCTGCTGACCGGTCTGCAGGCGCGCACCGTGCTCGACGGGCTGCTAGGCGTCTCGTGGGTTCAACTAACGCACTACGGTCTGGAAATTAGCCTGGTCGCGATCGTCATGCGTTTCGTCTGGGTGTTTCCGGCGACCTACTTGCCGAGGCTGCTGTCTGCGCCGCTTCGCCGGCGCGAGCCGCCTCCACCGTGGCAGTATCCGTTCATCATTTCGTTCACCGGTGTGCGCGGCGTTGTCTCTCTGGCGGCTGCTCTCAGCATCCCGCTGATGATGACGCCCGATGTGCCGTTTGCACAGCGGCATCTGGTTCTGTTCCTGACCTTCAGCGTGATTCTGGTGACGCTCGTGTTGCAGGGTCCGACAATGCCATGGCTCGTCAGGCGCTTGGGGCTTGTCGAACGCGGTAGTCATGAACAGCGCGAGCGCGCCGAACTCGAAGCGCAGACACGCATTGCAGCAGCGCGCTCTGCACTTGCCGAGCTCGATCAGGTGCTTCAACGAAGCGAGCTGGCACCCGAGCAAGCCGGCCGCTTGCGCCAGTTGCACGAAGACCGTGTCGGGCATCTTGAGCGCCGCAGCGACCGCGACGGTGAAGGCAGCAGAATCGCGCAGGAACTCGAGACGATCGAGCTGACGCTGATTCGAGCCGAGCGCAACTACATTAACCAGTCGCTGCGCGCAGATCGGATCAGTGACGAGATCCGCCGACGCATCGAGCGCGACCTTGATCTGCGCGAAGAAGAGCTGCGCCGCAACGTTCGCCGCATTACGCCGGACGGCACCTAGCCTGTGCGCTCGAGGATCGTCGAGCCTTATCAGCGCGCATTCGAAGGGGGCTCGATCACCCTCGACGATCTGCGGCGGTACGCCGTCGCACGCAGCCTCTTCAGGCCAACGACCCTCAGTAGAGCCTTCAACAAGTTGGGATTCGTGCAGGCTGATCCGATCCGCGCTCCGGCGCGTGCGCAGGATCTGATCCTGCGCCATCGTGTAACCAACTACCGCGCCGGCGACCTCGAGCGACGCTACTCTGCGCTTGGATTGGCCGAGGATTTTTTTGTCAACTACGGTTTTGTAACCGCGGAGATCCAGGCGCTAATGCATCCACGCGCCGCAATGACGCGATGGTCGGCCACTCGCAAGGCCAAGGCGCAGGCACTGCTGGCGTTCATACGTGAGCGCAGCGCGGTGCACCCGCGCGATGTCGATGCCCACTTTTCACACGGCGCGGTGACCAATTACTGGGGCGGCTCGTCCAATGCAACCACGCATCTGCTCGACGGCATGCACTATCGCGGCCTGCTGCGCGTCGCGCGGCGCGAGAACGGCGTCCGCCTCTACAGCGCGCACGAGCATGCGCCCGCTCCACTGAACGCAGCATCGCGACGCGACCGCATCGACGCGCTGGTCGACGTGATCGTCGGCATCTATGCGCCGCTGCCCGCCGTCAGCCTGTCCGGGCTCGTGAGCCGACTGCGGTACGCGGTCCCGCAATGGCGCCGCGACCTGACGAGCGCCGTGATCCGTGCCAAGCAGCGACTTGCGCACGCACGCGTTGACGGCGTCGACTGGTATTGGCCTACGGATGAGCACCCGGCTTCCGCTGCGCCGCTGGACGCGGTGCGCTTGCTGGCGCCGTTCGATCCCGTCGTGTGGGACCGGCGCCGTTTCGAAATATTCTGGGGCTGGGCGTATCGCTTCGAAGCCTATACACCAGCCACCAAGCGCCAGCGCGGCTACTACGCGCTGCCTCTGCTTTGGCAAGACCGAGTCATCGGCTGGGGCAACATCGCGATTAGAAACGGCGCACTTAAAGCAGTCATCGGTTACGTGCACTCATCGGCGCCCAAGGAGCAGTGCTTCAAGCGCGAGATGGAAGCGGAGCTCGATCGTATGCGGGCGTTTCTTGGTGTCGCGTCGGCCAAACAAGAGCCGCCTTGAGTAATTGAGGAGAAATCGCTCATAGATACTTTGTGATTTCCTTGAACTGCTCAACCGACGCGCGCGTTTGGCGAAGTCCTTGCCAACTGTGACTTCAAGGCAATGGTCGAGGTGGTCATGCACCAGGGTCTTCTTGGCGTTGGCGATGGCTCTTTCCACGGCTTGGAGCTGCTGGGCGAGCTCCAAACAGCCGCGCCCTTGCTCAAGCATTGCGACGATGCTCTTTAGATGGCCCTCGGCGCGCTTCAGCCGTTTGACAATTTCTGGGTGAGAGGTGTGCCGCCATGCGCGCATCCTTTCCTGCCCGATAGGATGCATCAACCGAAATTAGTCCCTAGATGCAGCGAGACCTTCGAAATTTATGGGCGATTGCACACAGCTTCTCTTCGCAGCGGCATGGATGTAATTCGGCTCGTCATTGGAGGGAAGACGGGATTTGCGGCCACATGCTCTAGCATCTGTTTGCATGCGTGGCTATTCTGTCGGTCCTCGCGATGCTGCGCGCGCGCGGCTGCTCGCGTCAGTCAAACGAATCTGAGAAGCCGAAGTCTGATTGCGCATTCGTAATCGGGGCGTCCGCATAGCGCGGGGTATCAATCTTTACATTGCACTGGTTCGCTCAACGTGAGCGGCGAAACATGATGGAGACTGGTATGACGAAGCGTTTGGCGGTTCTGATTTCGGTAGCAACCGGGGCGTTTACGCTCCCCTTTATCGCCAGTGCGACAGAGCCTTCGCACAATGTAGGCGGCGAGCGCGGTGTCGTTTTCCACGACGTGCGTAGTGAGACAGCTAGCCGCGACTCGCATGAAATGTCACGGCCTTTAGCGGATTCCGGTTGGCGCTATGTCGGTGGCGAAGCCGTCTGGATTTACGAGGGGTCGGGCAACCGTTCAACTCGGGAACCAGGTCGCCAAGCCAATCGCGCACCAGCTCCCCGCGTCGCGGAGCGTCCGCAGATGACGCAGCGTGCGCAAACTACGAACAACATCTATCACGGCGCCTGACAACGGGTGCCTCATCGTTCGGCCGGCGCGGAGGCCGGAAACAGAAGCTGAAAGCGGACACCATAGGATCCGCTCTCAGCTTCGACGCGACCGCCGTGCAATCGCATGATCGAGTCCACGATCGAAAGCCCCAGCCCAGCTCCTTCCGCGGTGGATTGATGTGCGTCCGGTCCGCGCGTGAAGCGTCCGAAAAGACGCTGCAGTTCGCTCGCGCCCAATTCGTGCGCGTTGTTTTCGACCCTTAATGCGACAAATTCCTGGGCTGCTGGCGCAACGCTGACGCTGATAGCTGCGCCTTCCTCCGAATAACGCACCGCGTTTGACAACAGATTGGTAATCGCCCGGCGTGCCATCGATCGGTCACATGCAGCGCTGCCGTTACCGGTCACTTCTATCTTCTTTCCCTGCTCTGTCGCGGCAGCTTCGAAGAACTCAGCGACATCGCGTGCCTCACTTGCCAGATCGACCGTTTCAAGCTTGAGCTTCAGCATGCCCCGGTCGACGCGGGCCAGAAACAACATCTCCGATACCATTCGCTGCAGCCGCTCGACCTCGGCGAGATTCGATTGCAGCGCGTCCTCATACTCGACACAAGTCCGCTCGCGCCCGAGCGTGACCTGCGTCTGTAGCAACAGATTGTTAAGCGGCGTTCGCAGTTCGTGCGCGATGTCTGCCGAGAATTCTTCGAGCGTCCGGAAGGACGCCTGCAGTCGATCGAACATACGGTTGATCGAATCGATCAGGCCACGGATTTCGGCCGGTGCATCTTCGGAACGAAGTGGTTGCCCGAGCCGGTGAGCGGTGACCCGTTCGGCCTCGCGCGCTATGACAGCAATCGGCGCCAGGCCGCGGCGGGCGATCACCCAACCAAGCGCGGCGCTGGCAAGTATTCCGAGTGCGCCGGCGACGATCATCGCGCCGATAAAGCGTTCGAGCAGGCGCTGCGCGGGACTCACATCGACAGCGACGTACGCCACAAATTCGTTAGCGGGTGATGCGACGTAACGCAAGCGGCGTAGCCACCAGATGCCGTCCACCATGCGGACTTCTTCCACTGTGGGCACGGACGGGATCGTGCCTGAGATATCGCGCTCGATCAGCGTCTGCAGTTCCTGCGCCGGCGCCACCAGCCACTGCGCGCCGTGACTAAGCCCGATCAGAAGGTGGGGATGACCGATCGCAATTTCCGCGAACCGATTCGAATTCGCCCGGATTTGCTCGGCGGATTGCAGCTCCCGCAATAAATAAAGAACGACTTCCGTTTTACCGTCGATTTCCTCGCGGTCACGCGCCTCGAGCTGCACGCGAAGCATCCATGCCAGCGAGGCTCCAAGTATCAGCAGCAGCGCCGACGAAGCCACAGCAAACAACAGCGCTAGACGCCCTGCGAGCGAGGCGCGAAAATAGCGGCGGCCGAGTGCAGACAAGCTGACTCTACTGCCTGACCTCGTCACCGCGGTCCTCCAGCACGTAGCCGAAGCCGCGCACGGTGTGGAGCAACTTCTGCGGATAAGGGTCGTCGATCTTGGCGCGTAAGCGGCGCACCGCAACTTCGACGATATTGGTATCGCTGTCGAAGTTCATATCCCAGACCTGCTCGGCGATGACGGTACGAGACAGCACTTCTCCCATTCGCCGCAGTAGAAGCAGTAGCAGCGCATACTCCTTCGCGGTCAGATCGATGCGCTGCCCGGTCCGCTCGACTCTTCGCCGCAACAATTGCACTTCGAGATCCGCCACGCGGATGACGTCTGGCTCCTGCTGTTTGCCGCGCCGCTGCAGCGCGCGCACGCGCGCCAGCAACTCCGAAAACGCAAACGGCTTCACCAGATAGTCATCGGCGCCGAGTTCCAGACCGCGCACCCGGTCCTCGATTCGATCGCGGGCGGTAAGAAAAAGAACCGGCGTCTGACTTTGGTGTCGAATGCGCTTTATCGTTTCCCAGCCGTCGAGCTGCGGCAAGCCGACGTCGAGAACGATCACGTCGTACTGCGTGTCCGAAGCCATGTGCACGGCGTCCACGCCATTGCGAACCCAGTCGACGACGCAGCCGTTTTCTCCGAGACCTTTGACCAGGTACTCGCCCGCCTGCTTCTCATCTTCTGCCAGTAATAGTTTCATACGGTCGGTTTTTCTCGTCGAGAAATGGTACGGGGTAGCTGCTTGCGGGGCGTATGACCGCAAGATTACGGCTAAGTAATGTAGAAGTCAGAAGTTCGACACGGCGGGGTTGCTACCTTCCGCGCTCCGACGAGGGCTCTCGCCCGGTACGGAGTTGCAATCAAACACCTGAACTCGGAGGCTGTGTGAGCAGTTGTGGCCGGCTAATCATCGCGTTGCTTTCAACTTCGATCGCCGCTGGCGTGGCAGCGCAGACTTCGGTCCCGCCGCTCGCAACGCGCGCGATGCCGAAGACTGCCGATTCGCAACCTGCCGCCGAGACGACTTCTTATCGCTCGGTGTTCGACGGCTACGTTGCGACGAGCGAAGACAAACCCGTTTCGTGGCGCGAGGCGAACGGGCTGGTGGGATCGATCGGCGGATGGCGCGTGTATGCGCGCGAGTCTCAGCAGCCTCAACCGCCGACGTCGGCGAATACAGCACCGGCAGCCCGCACCGGCGGCAATCCGGCGCCAGCGGATGCAGCGCCGCCGCCCGCCACCGGCAGTCCGGCGCCTCATCAGAAACATTAAGGCTCCGACATGCAGCTCGCTGATTCCGGTTGGTCGTCGATTCGCCGCATCGGAATGAGTGCCACCGTGTTGTTGTTGGCCGGCTGCGCGACGTTTTCATCCGATGGCGGGTTTGCGAGCGTCGAGCAGACCGCGCGCGATCGGCTTGGCAAGGACATCGTTTGGCCGAAGACCGAGGCCGAGCAGCAGACCGTTGCGGAACGTGTCAACGAGCTGGCGGCCAAGCCACTGTCGGTCGATGACGCCGTGCAGATCGCGTTGTTAAACAACAAGGGTCTGCAAGCCTCTTATTTCGATCTGGGCATCAGTGAGTCGAGTTTGGTGCAGGCGGGGCGTTTGCCTAATCCGCACTTTTCGATGACGCGCACCAGTCTGGTCGAACAAGGCGTGCGCCTTTCTACAGTCGACCAGGCGCTGACGATCAACGTATTTGCGCTCCTCACGATACCGCAGGCATTGAAGATCGAGCGGCGGCGTTTCGAACAATCGCAGCGCGCGGTCGCGCTCGAGGTGTTGCGCGTTGCGTCGGACACACGCAAGGCGTACTACTCGGCACTGGCGGCAGAAGAGACGGTGCGCTACTCGCGGCAAGTGAATGAAACTGCGCAGGTGGGCGCTGATCTGGCGCGACGCATGCGCGAGGTCGGTAACTTCACAAAATTGCAGCAGGCGCGCGAACAGGGTTTTTACGCCGACGCGGCGCTGAATCTTGCGCGTGCCGAACGGTCGTGGGTCGCCGCGCGCGAGCGGCTGACGCGGCTGCTTGGACTTTCAGGCGAGCAGACCCAGTTCACGTTGCCCGAGCGGCTGCCCGATTTGCCGAAGGCTCCGAAGGAGCTCCCGGATGTGGAGCAGACCGCGCTCGCACAGCGCATCGATCTGCAGATGGTCCGGCTTGAAACCGAGGCATTGGCGAGCAATCTGGGACTGACGCGAGCCACGCGCTTCATCAACGTGCTCGAAGCCGGCTTTGCGCGCGAGCGCGCGGGGCCACGCGGCGCCCCGTGGGCCAACGGTTATGAAATCGGTTTTGAAATTCCGCTGTTTGACTTCGGCACGTCGAAGGTAAGGCGCGCCGAAGCGATCTACATGCAGGCGGTGAATCGCGCGGCTGAAGCGGCCGTTAACGCGCGCTCCGAAGTGCGCGAGGCCTATCTGGGCTATCGCACTAACTACGACATTGCGCGCCATTATCGGGAAGAGATCGTGCCGTTGCGCCAGCGCATCGCCGACGAAAACCTGCTGCGTTACAACGGTATGTTGATAGGCGTGTTTGAGCTGCTGGCGGATGCGCGCGCGCAGATCGCCAGTGTCAACGCCAGCATCGAAGCATTACGCGATTTCTGGATGGCCCAAGCTGACCTTGACATGGCACTGATAGGCAGACCGAACATGATGATTGCGCCGAGCGCCGGCGCGGTAGCGCCGGAAGCGGGCGCGGCGCATTG
>JBDUCU010000262.1:0-2540 GCA_040003315.1 Burkholderiaceae bacterium
AAGCCTGGCGACCTCCTCATTGAACAGGCGACGAAGTTTGAGCTGGTCATCTATTACCCCCCGGATTCGAAATGGACTCGCGTTTTTAAACAGCCTCGGCCAGAAGCGGTCCTAAGGCAAGCTGCCCGTAAGCGGACCTTCAATTGCGCAAACGAGCCCACCGCGGTTAACCTGTGCATGCCTCAGCCGGTCGGCTAGCTTTAGAACACTTAAGGGCAATGGGCAATCGAACCGAAAATGCCGCCGACAGTCCTGCTCCCCGGCGGCCTGTCGAAACGGGTGCTGGCGAGCTGCGACTCGTCACTGTTTTCGTTGCCGACATTGTCGATTCAACGGCCTTAGTAGCGGCCCTCGAACCCGAGGAGGCCGCAGAGGCCCTTAGGCCAGCGTTGCGCACGATGCGCTCAACGATCGAACGCTTTAGTGGTACGGTCATTCGTGTCGCGGGCGACGGCATGCTGGCAGTGTTTGGCGCGCCCATTGCGTATGAAGACCACGCAACCCGCGCCTGCCACGCCGCGCGTGAGCTCAATGCGGCCAAAGTGTCAACGCAAATTGGTTCCGCCGGGGGGCGCAGTCTTCAGTTTCGTATCGGCTTGCATTCCGGCGACGTGTTCTTCAACCGCTCGATTGACTTAGCAGGCCGATCGGTCGCGGACATCGAAGGCGCGACGGTGCATCTGGCTGCGCGGATCCAGGCATCAGCAGCGCCCGGCTCGATCCGCCTGACGCGTGCAACGGCATTCCTGATCGATCGGGTGTTCACCACGATACGACTGGGCGAGATCGCCGTAAAGGGTTTCGTTGAGTCAGTCGAGACGTTTGTGCTGGATGAACCGCGTGTCCCTGCATATGGGGGCATTACACGGGCCAACGCCGGGGCGTTCATCGGCCGCGACGCCGAAATGCAGGCACTGGCCGAGGCGGCCACGCTAGCGCGCGCCGGCAAGGGATGCGCCGTAGCGATCGTTGGCGAGCCCGGGATCGGCAAGTCGCGGCTTGCCTCCGAATTCCTTGCCTCGCCAGGTGTGGATGGATTCTCCGTCACGCGCGCAGGTGCAGCGTCAATCGGCGAGGCGAACGCCAATCAGGTGCTGTTCGATCTTATCGCGTTGTTGTTTGACATTCCCCCGGGTTTGACCGCCGATACACTACTCGACCGAATGGCCGTTGGCGCGCTCGCTGGCGCCCCGGCACAGGCAGCTGCGAGATTGTGGCGGATGCTGCGCGACGATCCGGTTGTCCTGCCGCACTGGCAGGCGCTGAGCCCCGAGGACCGGCGATACCACCGTGCCCAGGCCTTTCATGACCTACTGCGCGCGATCACGCCGATAACGCCGCTCATCATCGTCGTTGAGGATCTGCATTGGGCCGACGAGGAAACGCGGGCACTGCTCGACGTGATGGTCCAGCGAATGTCGGCGCTGCGCGCAATGTTGGTGGTCACCTATCGACCGGATTACGTTGACCGCTGGGCCGTCTATCGACAAGCGCGTTGCTTGCGCCTTGATCCGTTCTCGGACGCCGACGCGCGGCGACTTGTCGCAAATCAGCTCGGCGACGACGTCGGATTGCCAGACCTGGTGACGCGGCTAGCAGCGACAACTGGCGGTAATCCGCTTTTCATCGCTGAGTCAGTGCATGCGCTGGCCGATGGCGGGTTTCTCGAAGGCGAGCCCGGCGCCTTCCATTTGCGCAAGGAAATCACGCGGATCGATGTCCCTACATCGGTCCATTCAATCATCGCCGCGAGACTTGATCGGCGTGACGACGAGGAGCGTCGCCTGCTGCAGGCCGCGGCGACGCTCGGCGTTCAATTCCCGCTCAATCTGCTGGTGCGAATCCTCGACGAGAATGAGACTCGTATTGTCAAATTGCTCAAAGGTCTCGCCGACGCTTCGATCGTCCACCAGGTGCGTGTCGACCCAGAGCCTGAGTATGCATTCGCGCACGCGCTGATCCGCGACGAAGCCTATCGACACATGCTCAAGTCTCAGCGGCGCGTGCTGCATGCGGCGGCCTTTGCGGCTGTGCTGACTAGTGGCCAGGAGGGCGTCGAACGGCTTGCATATCACAGCGCGGAAGCCGGATTGCATCATGAGACAGCCGAGTGGAATCGGCGCGCCGCCGCTCGGGCGCGGTTTCGCGCGGCCAACGAGGAGGCCATCCAATACTTGGAAACAGCGGTGCGGGCAATTGGGCAGTGGTCTGCCGGACGCGAAACTGAAATTGCTGCAATTGACGCGCGGCTCGAGATGCGCGTGTCCTATTATGCGGCTGGCCGGATCGAGGAACTGTTGGAACACGCAACGGTCGCGCGCGGGCTCGCGCAAGCCATCGGCGACGTGCGCCGTACCGCGCTTGCCACAACCATGCAAACCCTTTGTCACTGGCGCCGGGGGGGCTTTGATGTTGCGCTGGCGACGGCGTTGGAGGCAGAGGCTTTGGCGGTGACAGTCGGCGATCGGGAACTCGCGGTGCTCGCACATTTCGGTCTCGGACAGGTACGACACGCGCTTGGTGAATATCAGGCATCGGTC
>JBDUCU010000263.1:0-2538 GCA_040003315.1 Burkholderiaceae bacterium
GCGGCAGGCTGGAAAAACTCCTCCAGCAAGCTGGGCAACAGGCCGAAGCGCCCGGAGTTGGAGTTTGCGTCGTTGTACGGCGCGCGCGTCACTGCGGCGCGGTGCAATAGATCGTCCATGGCTACCTCCTTTTGCGTGCGGCGATATTGCCGCCGCTGCCTTAGATAGTTTCGGTGTTTTCGGGTTTCAAGCCCCCTGGCTTGATCGCGCTGGATTAGCTTCACGGGCCCGGCGGCCAGGCCGCGAAAGGAGCGGGGAATCAGTACGGAGGCCGTCGACCCGCGAGAGCGGCGGGTTGATACGCCTGTCGCAGTTTCCTACGATAGCGACCCAGCCAAATCGCGCAGCACTTGGCGCGGGTTGTCTTCGATCGGCGAGCCGTGCGACACAAGAATGCGTTTCAGCGACTCGATCTCGGCCCACTCCAGCAGTTGCGCGCGCAACGCCTTCGTATCCTTGATCATCGCCATCTTCACGACCTTGGGGATTTGCGCTTCCTTGCCCGCGAAGCCCGCGAGGTGCAGCAGCCAGCCGCTGAAGCCGGATGCGTTCCGGATATTGCCGATGATGTCATTCAGCACCAGCGTCGTGCCGTTTTTCGAGCGGACGACAAGCGCCGACTCGTGGCCGCGCGTTCCGGGGACGGTCACGAACTGGACGTTGGGGTCGTCGAAGCGAGGCGCCACCGTGTCGACCGGCACTAGCTTCGAGACGGCCGCCTGAGCGCCTTCGGGCGCGACGACCCGCATGTCCGGGTAGCGGTCTTTCCAGATCTTCGCGTCGAGCCGATGCTTGTCGCTCGGCACGATCAGGTAGGCGGGGCGGCCAAACGCTTCGAGCTCACCCATCTCATCCTCGTCCAGCGCGATCGCGCTATACACGACCAGCCGCGAATCGCTCAGGCGCACCACGGTCATGCGCCGCGGCAGGTCCATGAGCGGCATGTGGATGTCGCCCGTCACCGTCAGGATGTTGTCGTCGATCTGCGTGAGCTTGCCGTGCGGCAGGACTTTCCACTTTTGCAATGGTTTGCTCATGAATCGCTCCTTGGTGAGGGCGGTGGGCCGGCGCGGGTTCGTGGCGCGGGGGCTCGAGCTTTGGCTGCGGATTTGCCTTTCCATCGGATGCGTACGACACTGAAGTCCGGGTCCGGCCAAAAGGTGTGGGACGGTGGCCCGACTCCATTACGTTGACGCGGCTGGATTGAATTCGATTCTAAGGGAGGGATGCAATGAACAGCAAGTTTACTCGTCGCGACACGCTCAAGCTTATCGCCAACATGGGCGTCGCCACTTTCGCCGGCAGCGCGATGCTGCGCTCACGCAGCGTGTTCGCGCAGCAGGCCACCGCCGTGCTCGGTCACTTCGGGTCGGCCAACCCACAGACGCTGGGCAAGGCAAGCGGCTCGTTCGCCAAGGCGTTCGGTTCCAACGTCAAGACCGAATTCGCCACGGTCGGCGGCGGCCCGCAAGTCATCGCCGCGATCGCCGGCAACAGCATGGACATCTGCAACGTCGGCTCGTCACCGATGGTGGTGGGTTTTGCGCAAGGCATCAAGATGTCGATGGTGTACGTCGAGAAGTACATCACCGACAGCGAGTGCCTTGCGGTACGCAAGGATGCCGGGATCAACACGCTCAAGGATCTCAAGGGCAAGAAGATCGGCCTGCCGTTCAACACCTCGGTGCATTTCGCGATGCTAGCCGGGTTGAAGACCGTGGGCATGGGGCCGTCGGACCTGAGCCTCGTCAACGTCAAGGCCGACTCGATACTCGCGACCTGGCAGCGCAAGGACATCGACGGCGCGTATATCTGGCATCCCGTGCTGGGCGATCTGCTGGCCGACAACGGCAAGCTGCTGCTCAAGACCGGCGATCTCGCGGCGAGCGGCACGCTGGTCTTCGACGGCATCGTCGTGCGCGACGAATTCAAGCAGAAGCAGCCGGACCTGGTGCTCGCGTACCTCAAGGAATACGACCGTTTGTGCACGATGTACGAAAAGCAGCCGCAGGAAGTCGTGAAGGTGCTCTCGCCCTATCTCCAGCTGACGCCCGAAAAGACCATGGACTATATCAACACCTTCCATTCGATTCCGCCGAAGGAGTTGGCGAGCGAGAAGTGGATGGGGATGCCGGGCGCGAAGGACACCGGCGTGCTGCGCACGTTGCAGGCGCAAGCGGAGTTTCTCAAGTCGGCCGAGCAGATGACGACCATCCCGCCGAGCTGGGCGCCGTACGTGGATTCGACGTTCTTGGCGAAGATGGTGTAGCGGTTTCCGTGGCGTGAACCAACCGTTCCTGTTCAAGGCGTCATTCCCTCAGCTCGTCATTCCCGCGAAAGCGGGAATCCAGTGTCTTTCAAACAACGCCGCTGGGTCCCCGCTTTCGCGGGGACGACGATCAAAATAGTGCATGCATGATGCGGCGTAGCGCGCAACCGCGATGACGATCGAATCCATCGTGCTTGACGCGCCGCCTCGGCGTGCCGACGCCAAGCTGATGATCGACAGCGTGTCGAAACGTTTCGGTGTCGGCGCGG
>JBDUCU010000028.1:0-27487 GCA_040003315.1 Burkholderiaceae bacterium
ACGTGTCTGTTGTGCCACAGGGGAGGTGCAGTCGCGAGCGGAACACGCCTCGTATTCACTCCGGGTGCGACGGCCGAGCAAAACTACGGCGTGCTGCGTACGTTCGCAGCAGCCAATGGCGACATGTTGATGTCGAAATCGATCGGCCTGCCGACCCACAGTGGTGGCAAGCCCTTCGTCGATGCAAATTCGCAGCAGTACAGAGACCTGGCAACGCTGCTTCCAAAGTTGAAGGAAGCGTGCGGCACCGAGGTCTTGGCGACCGGCGAAATGTACAAGGGCGTCAAGCTCGCGGATAACGCGACGATGCTGCAGAAGGCCTCGGTCCTATTAGCTGGCCGCAATCCGACTCCCGCTGAGGCAGCCGCAGTTGCTGGTGGTGGCGAGACGGTGCTCCGTCAAACGATCAAGGGCTACATGACTGGCCCAGGATTCGACGCATTCCTGACCGAAGCCGGCTATGTTCAGTTCCCAGTGAACGCAGCGGTGATATTCGGGAATGGTCGAGGGCTAAATGCTCTGGACTTCCCGATGGCAGCTGCCGTGATCAACAACCAGAACCCGCCGGCTGGGGTCCGTGCTCGATTCGAAACGACGATGCGCATGGAGCCGATCAACTTAATGAAATACATCGTCAACAACGACCGTTCCTGGACCGATATCGTCACGGGGAAATACACGGTCGTTAACGGGGTCACGGCACCGTTGCTCGGCGCGGAGGTGCAGGGCACGTTCATGAACGCGGCGGATGACACGGAGTTTCTGCCGGCCGTCATTCCGAACGCGCGTCTTGGCGGCAATCGCGAAGCGGCTGGTGTGATGACGATGCATACGACGCTCGACATCTTTCCGACTACCGACACCAATCGCAACCGTCACCGCGTCAGCGAGATGGCGAAGCGGTTTATCAACTTGTACATCCCGCTTCTGGCAGCTCGACCATTGGAGGATGGCCAGTTCCGGGTTACCACGATGGACAACCCTGGCTGCGCGGTCTGCCACGACGTGATGGATCCGATGGCAGCAGGCTTTCAGAACTGGGCGCCGAACAACCGCTTCCGCCCGATGGGTGCGGGAACGATGGCGCACTCGCTGCCGAACGTCTATCTGTCGACGAACTACATGAAGGACGCCAAGGGCAATGCCTTCTACCAGCCGGGCGACAACTGGTTCCGTGACGAGAAGGGCCCTGGTTACGGCGCTATGCCGATGCCGAACGGCTACAACAACCCGAACGCCGCCGAGTGGTTGGGCCAGCAGATGGCGTCTGATTCGCGCTTCGCGAGTGGTGGCGTGAACTTCTGGCACAGAGCCGTGTTCCATCGTGAGCGTCTGCAGGCGCCAACGGACACGACTGGTCCGGAGGCCGCCGGACGACTCGCCGCCTACAACGCGCAAGCGGAAGAGTTCAAGGACATCGCTGCACGCTTCGCCGCTAATGGATACAAGGTCAAGGATCTGTTGGTGGACTTGATACTGAGTAAGGAAGCTCGTGCCAATGGCCTGACGGCACCTGCCAGCGCCCAGCGTGCCAGCCAGCTCGTGGCGATCGGTCAAGGTAACTTGCTGTCGTCTTCCAGGCTGAACCGCAAGTACACCGGATTGCTGGGCTCGCCGTACGTAGCGTTCAACAATCCGTTCGCCGGCGCGGCTCTGACCTTCTCGGATTTCGACGCCAATGTCCGCAGGCTCCCGGCGCAGGACTTCACGACCAATCAGGTGAGCGTCACCGACGGTGCGGCCGTGAGGAACAGCTGCAGATGGGCGATGGCCGACTTCGGCAAGCCGATGGCCGACCGCTTGTTGTTCCCGCAGGTATCGATGGCCGACACGCCGGCCAACAAGGCGGGGAGCGACAAGATCCTTGCGAACATCGTCACCTTGTTCGACCGTCTGTGGAACCAGCGCGTCACGACCACCGATCCCGAAGTACAGCGCATGTATCAGATGTTGGTCGATATCTACAACGATCGTGCCAATGCATCCATGAAGCCGCTGAACTGCGAGCTCAATGACGGCAACGACCCGAGCTACGTAGGACGGATGTGGGCGGCGGGCATCGTCTACATGATTAACGACACCGCTTTCCTGACGTTCTAACCGGTTGACGAGCCAGATTAAAGGAGTGACTTAAATGGACCGCAGAGAATTCCTCTTAAACACGGCAAAGGCTTCCGGCGTTGTTCTTCCTTGGTGGGGACTTTTGCCGCTCGCCAATGCGCAGGCCTCCACCGGCAAGATCCTGCTTTATGTGCACCTGGATGGAGGACACGACAGCGATTCGTTCACAGATCCAGCGATAGGAGTGGGCATCAACAATTACACAACGGCAGGCACACCGGTTCCCAGGATTGGAAACATGGCTGTCGCGCCAATGGGTAACAACGCAGCCTTCTTCACACGCTTCCGTGATCAGTGCCTGATCGTCAACGGCGTGAATACAGCGACCAATAGCCACGAAGATGGAGGCTACCGTGCTTCAAGCGGCAAGTTAGAGATGGGATACGCGCCCATTTGTGAGCTGCACGCGGCGAAGTACGGTTCGGGCCAGCCGATCGCTTGGATGGCGCGCGACGACACCAGGGCGACTACCAGCGTGGGTTACGTTACCGCGACGCCGGTACCCAGTGGCGATCAGCTGCGCGCGAACGTGTTGCCGAACGCTGCATCGGGCACCAGCGATTTCATGAAGCAGGGTGATCTCGCCAAGACCATAGCCACGCGCGACGCGCGGCTGCAGGCACTGAAGGCAAGCGGCGTCATGTTGCCGAAGGAAAAGCTGATCACCGAGCAGGTCATCGCCGGCAAGGAAGCGCGTGTGCGACTGGAATCGGTTGCAGCCTTGATTCCGGCGACCTTCAATCAGCAGAATGGAGATATCCAGGTCGGGCTGATCGCTGCACAGGCTGGTATCACCTCCGCAATCCAGGTTGCACGAGGGGGCTTCGACGCGCACGGCAACATCGAACAGTACAACGGTGCCAACGGATCGCTGGCGCGCGCAACCGACGCGCTCACCTTCGCTTGGGATGAGGCGGCGGCACGCGGGTTAACCGACCGGCTGGTCGTAGTTGTTGGCTCAGAATTCGGTCGCACGCTGCTGAACAACAGTGGTGGCAAGGACCACAACAACGTGGGCGGCTCGTACCTGATCATGCTTCCCCCGGGCTCTGGCTTAGCCAATCGCACGGTCGGCTATACCGGGCCACGGCACGAGCAGCGAACGATCAACCCGACGACCGGCGCTCCGGATCCCAACGGAATCATGCTGAACCCGTCGCATGTGCACGACGCGATCTATGACTATCTGGGTATCCAACCAACCAATCAGATGCTTGCGATGGGAATACCCGCAGCGGAAAAAATCAAGTTGTTCAGTTCTAGCATGGTGACAGGGCATCCGAACCTTACCTAACACCCACTCAGTCGCGCGCCGTCGCCCCCTTATGGGCGCCTGGCGCGCGTTTATTTTGGGTGCGCTGATACTCTCGGCCGCAGCCAGCAGCGCGGCGGATCTGCGCGGCTTCGTCAGTGAAGGCGGCGCGGGTGTGTTGCAGTATCAGCCATGCAACGGCGTGACGATGTCGCAGCAGCTGTTTCCGATCAACGATCGCACGCCGAACGGCTCATTACGCGATGGGATCGGCGCCGTTCGACAAATCATGCTGCATCGATACCGCCCGCTGTATGTCGAAATGCGCGGCGAGCGTGCCAAGACAGACACCACCGTGTATCAGTTTCAAAGGGTGCTCGGCACGGTCGAGTCGTGCAAGACGTTGCCACGCGACATTGCATCGAATGTGCGGGTGCTCGCCTTTGGCGAGGGGCCCACATGGCGACTCCTCGTTTCCGATTCCGCAGCCGTGCTTGAGTTGCCTGACAAGGTATCAGTTAAATTGCCCGTTGCAGCATTTAAATCATCCAGCAAAGCACAACCCGGAAAAGAGACTCTTCTTCGCACCTACGAAGTGCGATCGACAGACGGTATTCCAATTCGTATTGAGATCAATCCGCTGATGTGCACCGATGGCAAATCGGAAACCGCCTACGGCGCGCGAGTTGGTGTGCGCTTCGAGAAACGGGTGCTGCAAGGCTGCGCTGCTCGGTTCTAGTCGAGCTCTACACAATCGAAGGGTTACGCGCGGTCCGCTTCGTCAGGAGCCGCTTAAGCCAATATTCAGCGCTAAGCGGTGATCGTCCTTGCGCGAGATGCCGTGCGACTGGCTCTGCGCCGCTGTCAATCGCCGCTTCGTCGATAATCTCAGCGTTTTCTATCAGTGCACGGGGCGCAACAATCTCGGAGGAAGCTCGCATCGTCGGTCTGCGATGCTTTCGACGCGATAATACGTGCGCGCCCATGGTGCGCGCCAATGGGCATGCATACAGCATTGAACGAGCTAGAACACGATGGGGGAGGGCAGTTCGATCCGCGCTTCGCAAAGACGTTCGTCGACTTAATTCGAACTGAGTTTTGGCGACCTAGCGAGCTCGATGCGTTTTTAGCCGAAGGGGCAGACCAGTTTGAATATGTACGCGCCCGCGCTCGTATGGAGGCAATCATCGAATTGGACAGGCTGCAGGCCCCGAGCTGTGTCATGAATATGGCGAGCTAGAAGTCACGCGAGCTACGAAGCTGCGGGAGTTTTATGAAAATCGCCACCTTCAACGTCAACGGCATCACCAGCCGACTGCCGCGACTTCTCGAATGGCTGGAAGAGACGAGCCCCGACATCGCCTGCCTGCAGGAGCTGAAAACCTCGGATGCGACTTTTCCGGAGCTTGCAATTAAAAGCGCCGGGTACGGCGCGATATGGCATGGGCAGAAAGGCTTCAACGGCGTAGCGATTCTTGCGAAGGGCGCTGAGCCGCAGGAGCGCCGGCGAGGATTGCCGAACGATCCGGACGACACGCATAGTCGGTATCTGGAGGCATCGGTCAACGGCATCATCGTCGGATCGATCTATCTGCCGAACGGCAACCCGCAACCGGGGCCGAAGTTCGAGTACAAGCTCGCGTGGTTCAAGCGGTTGATCGATCACGCGGCGCAACTGTTTGACAGCGAACAGCAGATCGTGCTGGCCGGCGACTACAACGTAGTGCCGACTGACGATGTCGGCGACATCTACTCGCCACGCTCATACAAGGACGATGCGTTGCTGCAACCCGAAACGAGGGCCGCGTATCGGCAGTTGCTGGGCCAGGGCTGGACCGATTCGATTCGCAAGCTCTATCCCGAGCAAGCGATTTATACGTACTGGGACTACTTCAGAAACCGCTGGCCGCGCGACGCCGGATTGCGGATCGATCATCTGCTGCTGAACTCAAAGGCCGCGCCTCTGCTCAAATCCGCGGGCGTCGACAAGGCGATGCGCGGCCGCGAGAAACCGAGTGATCATGCGCCGGCTTGGGTGGTGCTCGGCTAGACCTTCATTTCGTCCAGGCATCTCTGAGCGTCACCGCCAGATTGAACACCGGCATCTCGCTCGTGTGATCCTTCAGATCCGCAACGAAATATCCATTGCGTTCGAACTGAAACTTGTCGTCGCGTTTGGCATGTGCCAGCGACGGTTCCACGTAGGCTTTGAGTACCTGCTTGCTCGCGGGGTTGACCAATGTGCGGAAGTCCTTATCGCTGGCGTCCGGATGAGGGTCGGTGAACAGGCGATCGAACACTCTGACTTCGGCCGGGATGCTGTGAGCAATTGGCAACCAGTGAATCGCCGCGCGCGTCTTGACCCTGTTGGCGCCGGGCGAGCCGCTCTTGGTTTCGGGCAGATATTCGGCACGCACTTCGACGATGTTCCCCGCGGCATCTTTCACCACGCTATGCGCCCTGATCACGTAGCCATAACGTAAGCGGACGGGTTGGCCCGGCGCACCTTCCGGTCCGAGGGCGAGCCGGAAATAATCGGGCGGCGCGTCTTCCATGAAATCGTCGGCCTCGATCCAGAGTTCGCGGCTGATGCGCAAAGTACGCGTGCCAAGCTCGGGTTTGTGCGGGTGCACCGCCGCTTGTGTTTCTTCGGCAAGGCCGACGGGAAAATTATCGAGCACCAGCTTGATCGGACGCAGCACTGCGGTCGCACGCGGCACCGTTGGCTCGAGATCATCGCGCAGTGCCTGCTCGAGCAGCGCATAGTCGATCCACTGTGGTGACTTGCTGACCCCGGTGCGTTCCATGAAGAGCTGCAGGCTTTGCGGCGTATAGCCGCGCCGGCGCAGCCCCGCGATCGTCGGCATGCGCGGATCGTCCCAACCATCGACCAGCTTCTCGTCGACCATCTGGAACAGCTTGCGCTTGCTCGTCACGACATACGTGACCGCCAGGCGATTGAACTCGTGCTGATGCGGCAATAGAAACGGATTCGCCTTGCGGTCATCGAGCGCAGCCTGCAGCAACGGCGTGAAGCATTGCGTCTGTCCGCGCAGCAGCTTGAAAAACTCGTCCGCGTCCTGCACCGCAAGGTCCGAATTCCTGCTCCACGACGCGAACATCGCTTCGACGCGGCGCTCGTAGCGGCTGATCCCCAGCTTGTCGCCGTGGTTATGACAATGCAGCGCAAACTCGCGGCGCGACTCGGTGCCAGCCTGGCAGATCTGATCGAGCATGCGCTGCGCTGCTTCGTACTGCGGCCGTCGCAGCAGCGGCACAATTCGCTCGAGCACCCAGTCGTACCACGGGCGCTGATCTTCAAATTCCAATGTGCAGATCGAGTGCGTGATGTTTTCGAGCGCGTCTTCGATCGGGTGCGCATATGCGTACAACGGGTACACGACCCATTGGGTGCCGGTCATATGATGCTCGGCAAAGCGAATGCGGTAGATGACCGGGTCGCGCATGTTGATATTGGGCGACGCCATGTCGATCTTCGCGCGCAACACCATGCTGCCTTCTGCATGCTGGCCGGCGCGCATTTCGCGAAAGAGCCGTAGAGATTCGTTGATCGGCCGCTCGCGATACGGCGAATTGCTGCCGACCTGGGTCAGCGTGCCGCGATTGGCGCGAATGTCATCAGCACTTTGTTGGTCAACGTAGGCGTAACCCGTTTCGATCAAATACTCCGCGAAGCGGGCCATGTCGTCGAAGTAATCGCTGGCGTGATACAGATTCGATTCAGGCCCATGAACACCGGCGTGCTCCCAGTCGAAGCCGATCCAGCGCACCGATTCGAGAATCGAGTCGACGAACTCCTGGTCCTCCTTGACCGGATTGGTGTCGTCGAATCGCATGTGGCATCGCCCACCGAAGTCGCGCGCAAGGCCAAAGTTCAGACAGATCGCCTTTGCGTGGCCGATATGCAGATAGCCGTTCGGCTCGGGCGGAAAGCGCGTGCGAATCTTTGCCGGGTCATCCGGCGCGTGCTCGTGCACATCGTATGGACCCGGGTGGCCGCTCCACCGGCGCGGCTCGTAGGTTCCGCGCACCAGGTCGTCGGCGATGATGTTGCGGATAAAGTTGGTGGCGTGGCCCGCGGGTTTCCCGTCAGTCTTGCCCTTGCCGCTGCTGTTGCCGCCATCGGCGGCCCGCTTATCCATCAGATCGGGGCAGTGCGCAGCTCCAGCCACTCCGCCGCTCGACCGCTGACATGCGGGGAGACTCTGCGCCGCACTTCCGCGTGATAAGTGTTTAGCCAGCTGATCTCGTCATCGCGCAGCCGCGTGCGGTCGATGACCCGCGTGTCGATCGGCGACAGCGTCAGTGTCTCGAACTCGAGGAACTCCCCGAACTCACTGGGCTCTTCCAATGTGGCAGGACGATTGACAACAAGGTTTTCGATCCGAACACCCCAGCGGCCGGGTCGGTAGATACCGGGCTCGTTGGACGTCACCATTCCAGGTTCCATCGCGGTGGCGGGCTCGGGCGGCAAATGTGGAGTGATTCCGTGCGGACCTTCGTGCACATTAAGGAAATATCCAACGCCGTGACCGGTGCCGTGCCCGAAGTCGACACCCGCCGCCCAGATCGGCGTACGCGCAATCGTGTCGAGCATCGGGCTGCGCGTGCCGCGCGGAAATTTGGCCATCGACAGCGCGATCATTCCCTTTAGCACCAGCGTGTAGTCGCGCCGCTGCTCGGCCGTTGTTTCTCCGACCGGCACCACGCGCGTGATATCGGTTGTGCCGTACTCATATTGCCCGCCCGAATCGATCAGCAGCAATCCGTTGCCGACCGTTCCGCGCATGCAGATCGTCGCGTGTGACTCTTCGGTCGCGCGATAGTGCGGCAGCGCGCCGTTGGCATTGAAACCGGCGATCGGGTGAAAGCTCGGGCACACGTATCCGGGCCGTCGCTCGCGCGCTTCGACGACTTTCTGGCCGACCGTCATCTCGGTGATCGTTTCGTGCCCAAGCGCCGCTTCGAACCACGAAAAAAACTCGGCGAGCGCGGCACCGTCCTGCTCCATTGCATGCCGAATGTGGTTGATCTCGACCGCGTTCTTGCGGCTCTTGGCGAGCGTCGATGGATTGATCGCTTCGATCACCCGCACGCTGTCGGGCACCGCCTGCTGCAGTCCGAGGGTGACGCGGCGCGGATCGATCAGCAATGTCGAACCCTTCGGCAGAGCTCCGACAGCAGCGGCGGCTTTCGCATACGGCGCGATCGCGATGCCGTCGCTTGCGAGACGCGCAGCGAGCGCTGCGTTGATCTTGCCATCTGCGACGAACAGCGTGGCGGTGCCGGCGTCAAGCAGCAGATGAGCGATAAACACCGGGTTGTAGCTGACATCGGCGCCGCGCAGGTTGGTAAGCCAGGCGATATCGTCGAGCGTCGATATCCAGTGATGCGACGCGCCCACCTGTTTCATCTGGTGGCGCACCACCGCGAGCTTGTCTGAGCGCGGAATCGTTGCAAATGGGGCGAGGTGTTCATACACCGGCTGCGACGGCAATGCGGCGCGGTCATCCCAGACGTCGTCGAGCAAATCGAGGTCGGTGCGCAACTCAATCCCGCGCTCGCTCAATGCCGATTGCAGCGAGCGCGCTGCGGCCAGCCCCAATACCGCGCCGTCCACAGCTACCGTCGCGCCGCGTGCGACGTGCTGTGCTAGCCAGTCGAGATGTGCCGGGCTGCTGGCGCCGCCGATCTTCATCAGCTCGATGCCGGTCCCGGCCAGCTGACCTTCGGCCTGCGCCCAGTAGCGGCTGTCGGCCCACACGCCGGCGAAATCAGCGGTGACGACCAGCGTGCCGACCGAACCGGTGAAGCCCGATAGCCACTCGCGGCCCTGCCACCGATCCGGCAGATACTCGGACAAGTGAGGATCGCTCGATGGCACGATCACCGCCGCAACGGCGCGACGTTGCATCGCCTGGCGGAGCTTGTCAATGCGGGATCGGATATGGCCCCGGCGGGCGTCTAGCGTGTCCATTTCGATTTCGGCGTGGAAGCAAAACGCAAGTGTAGAGCCGCTGGCGTCGGCGCTGTACTCACTGCGATAGGCGCGCGGACCAGCCGGGAATGCGACGCTCCATCGTGCGCAGGACGTTCTCGTGCACGAGCCACCGTAACTGCGTGCTCGGTTTGGCCACTGGCGCGGGCAATGCTTGAAACGTGGAGGCGCCGCGTGCGGCCGCTGTCAGCGGCAGCGATCGCGTCGCCAGTGCAAACACATCGGTGCGGTTCGCAAGATCGCCGCTGTTGGTCCGCACGTACACCGGAACGAACACATTGTTCGCACTGGTCAGGGCCTGGTAGTCGCCGAGAAAGAGTCCGCGCGACGACGGAGCAGTCGCCATATCGAACGCGGGGGTCAAGCGGTTTTCCTGCCACGTGACGCCGTCAGCAGATCGCGCGAAGATCAGTTCCGTCGGCAAGGTCGCAGCATCGTTTGTATTCGACCGCAGGTCGTAGTAGGTCACGCCGATGGTTCCGTTGGCGCGCACGTGCACGCTCGGAGTAAACGCCGCCACATTGGGCGCCGAATTGATTTGCAGCGGCGCACTCCAGGTCAATCCGCCGTCGATCGAGCGTGAAAGCGCAATGCCGTCGCGAGCGCCGCCGGAAAAGCGTGCGTCCTGCCACACGACGAACAGCTGACCATTCGGTGCGGCTGCCATCTGTGCCAGACCTGAGCCGTCGCGGATCGGCGTGCTCGTTTCGGGATCGCGCGCACCGATCGACAGCACATCCGAAATGCGCACCGGCGCTCCCCAGCTTCCGCCTTTGTCGGTGGATCGAATGACATTCAGAGTCGTGCTGACCTGGCCGCCTGCGGCTGTGTCAATCTGCGTAAATAGGTTCAGCAACGTCCCATTCGAAAGCACGACGATCAAGTTGCCCAGCGTCTGGCTGCGGGTGCCCGGGTCATAGATCGCGCGCGCGCCTTCCCAAGTCAGACCGCCGTCGGTCGTGCGGACGAACACCGCTGGACCACCGCCGCTTGCAGGCAATCGATCCCATACGACGTAGACATAATTTGGATCGGTCGGATCAGCGGTGATGGTGTTCTTGTCGTTGAAAAACAGCGAGCCGTCGCGGATCAAGGTCGACACAGCGCTCCACGTTCGTCCGGAGTCCGTCGAGCGGCTCACCAGCATCGCGCTGGCGGAGTCCGGCGCAAATGAACCGCCTTCGCTCGCCAGGACCATCTGAAACACGGTGCCGTTGGGTGCGAAAGTGATCCACGGGTCGGTGGCGCGCTCGTAGTCGCCACCGTTGGCTGCCGTGCCTCCGGAGCAGCGAGTGAACGGCACGGTGGTGCGGGTCCAGGTCGCTCCGCCGTCAAGCGTTGTCGCGGCGACCACGCCGTTCGAGAGGCCGGTCGACCAACGGTCCTGTTGCCACACTGCAACGATGTTGGCTGCGTTCATCGGGTTAACCGCAGCGTAAGGCTCGACTTCGGCATTGCGATATTCGACGCCGCCCAGCGTTGCGCCCGTGCAGTTGGTGGCAAATGGCGTATCGCCCGAAATTCGCACTGGCGTATCGCCGACCAGCGGCGGCAGCACCGCCGCCGACGGCGTCGGAATCGCAGGCGGCAACGGCTGTGGTGCTGCGTTATCGGAACCGCCACCACAGCCGGCCAGCAGCGTCGTCAGCACGAGCCAGAACCCCAAGGCGCGGGCGGGAATCTGCGGTGTCATCGTCGCCTTTTCCACAATCGTTAAAGAAGCATGCATTCTGCCGCGACTGCATCAACCGGAGCGACTAGGGCCCTCATGGGATGGCGCGATCGAGACGGCGCTTCGGAAATCTGGTGAATTCTGCAGAATGAACGGTCGATCCGGCGGATTCAACTTCCGCAGCGTGGGGTACTCTGTAAACCTCTGGGGCGCACGGAGATTGCATTGCATTTTTGCAGATGGCGTCTGATCTGATTCGCAAGGCTAAGGTGCCCACGTTGGCGGGTGCCGAGGCGTCGCCCGGCGCGACGGAGGCGAGCGCTGCGTGCGATCAATGCGGCGATCCGCTGGCGGGTCTGCGGATCGTGCGCCGGCCAGTCGGCGCATCGATGCGCGCGTTCTGCTGCAACGGCTGCGCATTCATCGCTGAGCAGCTCTTCCTTGCGCAGGCCGGCAGTCGGGATCGAGCGTTGTTGAATGCTTCAATAGCCGCCGATGCCGAAGCGAGCTCAGCGGCAATCGAAGCAGCGACCGCGGCGGGTGCGCATCTGCAGCTATCAATCCGCGGCATGGTGTGCAACGCGTGCGCGCTGATGATCGAACAAAACCTCAGGGCGATGCTCGGAGTGACGAAGGTCAGCGTCGATTTTGCGACGCATACGGCGTACATCGCTTTTGACTCAAAAATAGTGACGCGCGGCGAATTGCAGCGCGCGATCGAACGCTCCGGCTATGACGCCGGTCGCGTGCCGCGAGACGATGCACGCATCGACGCACAGGTTCGTCGCGTCGACCTGCTGCGGGTCGTGATCGCATGGCTCTCGGCAACGCAGGTGTTGATGCTGTCGCTGCCGCTGTACGTTTCTTCACCCGGCGCGATTTCGCCGGAGATCCAGCGCTTGCTGCAAGGCGCCAGTTTCGTCCTGACGCTTCCGGCGCTGCTGTTCTCGGCGCAGCCGCTTTATCGCGCGGCCTGGAGTCAGCTGCGGATGTGGAGATTCACTGCAATCGGGCTTGAACTGCCGACGGTCTTGTCGATCAGCGCGGCGGTTGCAGCGAGTGCGCTGGCTGCGATGGTGGGACGCGGGCCTATCTATTTCGATGCTGTCGCCCTGGTGATTGCCCTTGCGATAACTTCGCGCTGGGTGCTTGCCAGCAGTGTGTACACAGCGCGCGCCTACGTCGAGGCGGCTCGCCGTCAGTCAACCAACGCGCTCCGCCTGGTTGCATTTCCATCGTCGCTTGCCACCGAATCGGTGTTGGGACCGCAGCTAAAGCCGGGTGCGCGCGTGCTGGTGCCGCCTGGCGAGACCGTGCCGGCCGATGGCGTGGTGGTACACGGGCGGTCGAGCTCCTCGCAGGCCTCGCTCACCGGCGAATCGTTGCCGATTGAAAAGTCTGCCGGCGCACCGGTGCTCGCCGGTTCGATCAATCTCGATCAACCTCTGGTGATCGAAGTCGGCCGCAGCGGCACCGAATCGAGTTCGCTCGCGCTTCAGCGCATGGCCGAAGAGGCGGGCCGCGAGCGGCCCCGTACCGATGAACTGGCAGCGCGGCTTGCCGCGCCCTACCTGTGGCTGATGGGTTCGGCGGTTCTGATGACGCTGGTGGGCTGGTCGCTGATCGATCCATCGCGTGCTGTATCCACGGCGGTGGCTGTGCTGATCGCGGCATGCCCTTGCGCGTTGCTGCTCGCTGCGCCTGCAGCAGTGACCGCTGCGCAAACCGCGCTGGCGCGGCGCGGCGTCCTGGCCGCGCGCAACTGCGCAATCGAAGCTCTCGCCGCTGCCGACACGCTGGCGTGCGACAAGACCGGCACCTTGACGACGGGTGAGCCACGGCTGCTGCGTCAGCTGTTGTTGCGGACCGCCGATCCCGAGTACACGCTCGCTGTTGCGGCTGCGATGGAAACGCTGTCTACGCATCCGTACGCGCGTGCCTTGATTGGCGCGGCGCAGTCTCTGGGCAAGTCCCTGCCGCCTTTGACCGACGGCCGCGTCGAGGCATCGGCCGGGATCGAGGCGACCGTCAGCGGCCGTCGGTATCGGCTTGGCAAGCTTGAATTCGCGCTGGCCGAGAAACAGGCGGCACAGCGCGCCGACGTCGCGGCGATTGCGGCGCGCGAGGGGTTGCACACTGCCAGCACCGTCGTGCTGACCGATGCCGACGGGCCGGTTGCGCTCTTCGTGTTCGGCGAACGCTTGCGTGACGATGCCGCGTCGATGGTCGACTCGCTGGCCGAAGACGGCATCGAGCCCGTGCTGATTTCGGGCGACCGCCGCGCGCCGGTGCACGCAGTGGCCGCGATGGTCGGCATCGAGCGCGCACTGGCGCATCAAACACCGCATAGCAAATGCGAGTGGATCGTCGGGCAGCAGAGAGCGGGCCGTCGAGTGGCAATGCTGGGCGACGGTATCAACGATGCTCCGGCGCTGGCGCGGGCCGACGTCTCGATCGCTTTGGCCGACGGTTCGCCCACTGCGCAAGCGCGGGCCGACCTGATCATTCAATCGTCACGGCTGGCGGACGTCGAACACGCGTTCAGAGTTTCGCGTCGAGCGATGCGCTTGGCTCGGCAGAACCTCGGGCTCGCGCTCGGTTTCAATGTCAGCTTCATTCTGCTGGCTGCGCTGGGCGTGGCGTCGCCGGCGGTCGCGGTCGGCGGCACGCTGGCGAGCGCGCTCTTGGTGCTTGCCAATGCGGCCCGATTGCTCAGCGGGCAGGATGTCCGCCCGGCAAGCCTGCGGCGAAGCATGGGTCGCGACTCGCGCGCCGGCGACGCCAAATCAAACGTCGGTGGCACGTTCGGTCGCTGATTCACGCAAGTATCATTGCCGCTAATCACTGAACGCGCGCTCTGCCTAACCAGGGCGCACGCCATCTGCCGGCAATGAAGAGCGCTGATATCCGCGAGAATTTCCTGAAGTATTTTGAGGCGAACGGACATACGATCGTTCGTGCATCGAGCCTGCTGACTTCTTCAGACGATCCAACGCTGCTGTTCGTTAACAGCGGCATGGTGCAGTTCAAGGACGTGTTCACGGGCCGCGAGAAGCGGCCGTATACGCGGGCGACGACGTCGCAAAAATCGCTGCGCGCCGGCGGTAAACATAACGATCTGGAAAACGTCGGATACACGGCACGGCATCACACGTTTTTCGAGATGCTGGGCAACTTCAGCTTTGGCGATTACTTCAAGCGCGATGCGATTCGCTTCGCATGGCAACTGCTGACCGAGGTTTACCGCCTGCCAAAGGACAAACTATGGGCCACCGTCTACGTCGACGACGACGAGGCCTACAACATCTGGACCCGGGAGATCGGGGTGCCTCCCGAACGCTGCGTGCGGATCGGAGACAAGCCCGGACAGCCGAAGTATGTGTCGGACAACTTCTGGCAGATGGCCGATACCGGGCCGTGCGGACCGTGCAGCGAAATCTTCTACGACCACGGGCCCGAAGTCGAAGGCGGCCCGCCTGGATCACCCGATGCTGACGGCGATCGCTACATAGAGATCTGGAATCTGGTGTTCATGCAGTTCGATCGCGACGCCGTCGGTGTCCTTACTCCGTTGCCGCGCCCCTGCGTCGATACGGGCATGGGCCTCGAGCGGCTGGCTGCAGTGCTGCAGTACGTCCATTCCAACTACGACATCGATCTATTCCAGAATCTGATCAAGGCAGCCGCGCGCGAAACGCGTGCCGAAGAGTTGGGTAGCAACTCGCTGAAGGTTATTGCTGACCATATTCGCGCGTGTTCGTTTCTGATCGCCGACGGCGTGATTCCCGGCAACGAGGGCCGCGGCTACGTGCTGCGAAGAATCATTCGACGCGCATTGCGGCACGGCTATCAGCTCGGCCAGACCAAGCCATTTTTCTACCGACTCGTCGAGGACGTTGTCGCCGAAATGGGCGCCGCGTATCCGGAGCTGATCGAGCAGCAAACGCGGGTCGAATCCGTGCTGAAGCAGGAAGAAGAGCGCTTCGGAGAGACGCTCGAAAATGGAATGAAGATCCTCGACGCCGCCCTCGGTCAGATGAAGTCAGGGGACGCTCGGATGCTCGACGGTGAAACCGTATTCCTGCTTTATGACACGTACGGGTTTCCGGTCGATCTGACCGGCGACATCTGCCGCGAGCGCGGAGTCGCCATCGATCACGCGGGGTTTGGCGAAGCGATGGAGCGTCAGCGCGGGCAGGCGCGTGCGGCTGCCCGTTTCAAAGCGGGCGGAAGCTACGACTACGCGGGTGACAAAACGCGTTTCACCGGTTACTCGTCGTTGGTCGAGGACTCGAAAGTCGTTGCGTTGTATGGCGATGGCACGCCGGTGCAACAGCTGGAGGCGGGCGCCGAAGGGATTGTGGTTTTGAACACGACGCCGTTTTACTCCGAGTCGGGAGGCCAGGTCGGTGACCGCGGCGTGCTCGAGTCGATCAGTGGCGAGCATGTGATCCGCTTCAACGTCAGCGATACGCAGAGGATCCAGGCTGAAGTGTTCGGGCATCACGGCACCCTTGAGTCGGGCAGCCTGCGCATCGGCGACGTGGTGCAGGCGCGAGTCGATGCGAATGCCCGTGAGCGCACACGCAATAACCATTCGGCGACGCATCTGATGCATGCGGCGCTGCGCGGTGTATTGGGCAAGCACGTGCAGCAGCGCGGTTCGATGGTCGATTCCGAACGCACGCGCTTCGACTTTTCGCACGACAAGGCGATGACCTCGGAGGAGATCCGCAGGGTCGAAGACATCGTCAACACGGCGATCCGCTCGAACGCGCCGGTCAGCGCCAACGTGATGAAGTACGACGAC
Source organism: Burkholderiaceae bacterium (assembly GCA_040003315.1). Lineage (GTDB taxonomy): Bacteria > Pseudomonadota > Gammaproteobacteria > Burkholderiales > Burkholderiaceae_F > JACCZX01. Next base: position 15,875 of record JBDUCU010000028.1, read on the forward strand.
GCGATCAAGGTAGGTGCACTGGCTTTTTTCGGCGACAAGTACGGTGACGAGGTGCGTGTATTGCAGATGGGCGACCACTCGATCGAACTGTGCGGTGGCACTCATGTTGCGCGTAACGGTGACATCGGGTTTTTCAAGATCGTCTCAGAAGGCGGTGTCGCCGCGGGAGTGCGCCGCGTCGAGGCGGTCACCGGTCGCGGTGCGGTCGAGTTTGTTCAGGCGCTCGATCGCGATCTGCAACACGTCGCGCTCCTTTTGCGCGCACCGGCTTCCGAGGTCGCGCAGAAGATCACCCAGATTCAGGACAACGTGAGATCGATGGAGCGCGATCTGGCGCGGTTGAAGAGCAAGCTGGCCGCTTCGCACGGCGACGACCTCGCGTCGCAGGCGGTCGAGTTCAACGGCGTCAAGGTTCTGGCCGCGTCGTTGGAAAGCGGTGATGCCAAATCGATGCGCGAAACGATGGACCAGCTGAAGTCGAAGTTGAAAAGCGCGGTGATCGTTCTGGGCGCAGTCGATGGCGGACGCGTGCAGCTGGCAGCCGGTGTGACTGCCGATGCAACCGCACGCGTCAAGGCCGGTGATCTGGTCAACTATGTCGCCCAGCAGGTCGGCGGCAAAGGCGGCGGGCGCGCCGATATGGCAATGGCCGGAGGCAGTGATCCCAGCAAACTGGGCAGCGCATTGGCGAGTGTGCAGTCTTGGGCGCAGCAGCGACTGTGATCGAGTACCGGCGGGCAACGCCGTCGGATGCCGACGCGCTCGCTCGTCTGATGAGCGATCCGCAGGTGTTTTCCGGCTTGTTACAGATGCCGTATCCGACTGCCGAGGCATGGCGCAAGCGGCTCGACCAGCAGATCGAACAGCAGGACAGCTTGCATCTGCTGGCGATCGAAAACGGGGACGCGATTGCCAGCGCCGGCGTTCACGGCGTTGGATACTCGATGCGCCGTCGCCATGTAGCAGGGCTTGGCATCTCTGTGATGCGTGAGCGGCAGGGTCAAGGTGTCGGAGCCGAGCTGATGAAGCGCCTGCTTGACTGGTCCGATAACTGGGCCGGGTTTCTGCGCGTCGAGCTGAATGTGTACTCGGATAACGAGCGCGCCGTCGCGCTTTATCGACGATTCGGATTCGTGATGGAGGGCACTTATCGCGCGTATGCGATGCGCGATGGAGTCTATGTTGATTCTTACGCGATGGCACGCTTCCATCCGAACCCGCCCAAGCTTCCATAGTGACTTTGGAGTGAGCATGCGAATTGTCGCGATTCTTTTGGTGGCATTGGCACTGAACGGCTGCGCTGTGGTTGCAGTGACTGCCGCGGTGGGTTCGGCGGCGGTGGCGATTGGCTCGGCTGCGGTATCGGTCGGCTCGACAGCGGTGGGTGTTGCCGCGGATGCAGTGGTCGGGACTGCGAAGGCCGTCGGCTCTGCGGTCACGCCCGGCGACGACAAGCCCGCTGCGAAATAGGAGACACCATGCTCGTCAGCAATCTGGAGATCGTGCCCGGCCGCCGGATCGTCGCGCATTACGGCATGGTGCAGGGAAGCACCGTCCGCGCCAAGCACGTCGGCAAGGACATCTTCGCCGGGCTGAAGAATATTGTCGGCGGCGAGCTCAAGAGCTATACGGAGCTGATGCAGGAGGCGCGCGAGCAGGCCGTCGAGCGCATGATCGCCGAAGCAAAATCGATGGGCGCCAACGCGATCTTGAATGTGCGCTTTGCGACAACATCGATTGCTGCAGGCGCTGCGGAGATTCTGGCCTACGGAAGCGCGGTTCAGCTCGACCAGCCCTGAGCATGGCTGATCTGATTCAGCTCGGACTGTTTGTGACGATGCTGGTTGTTGGCTTCTTCGCGGGCTCGATCGTCGAGAAGCGGCACTACGCATCGATTCGCAGGCGCGAGCGCGAATATGCGGACGTGCTTGCGTTCGCGATGCGTTTCCCGCCGGACCGCGTGACGCCGCAACGAACGTTTCTGGTGCACGGAACGGTCGTCATCAGCTCGGATTACTTCAAGACGTTTATCGCGGGCTTGCGCAACCTCTTCGGCGGTCGCGTCCGCACCTACGAAACGCTGATGGAAAGAGCGCGGCGCGAAGCAATCCTTCGGCTTAAGGAAGACGCGCGACGGCAAGGAGCGAAACTGGTCATCTGCGTGCGCTTCGAAACGACCACGATCACCACTGGCTGGGCCGCATCGATGGAAGTGTTTGCATTTGGCACAGCCCTGATTCCTGAACCTAGTGCGGCGGGCGCACTTGCGGCACGCTCGATCGCCGCTGCGTAGCGACTGACTGCGGTGAAGTTCGAGAATCGGCTTCCGGCCGAAGGCATCAATTCCGCGACCGCAAATCCGCTGCAGGAACTCACGTGGCTTCTGGCTGGCGGTTTGGGCGCGGTCCTAGTGCTGGTTTTTTCTGTGTCGCTCGCTGCCCAGTGGATTGCTCCGCGGATTCCTTACAAGTACGAAGCGCGACTTGCCGCGAAGTTTCCGTCGTTCGCAACGGCGCCCGACAATCCGGCCGGCAGGGCAGTGCAATCTGAACTGCAGGCGATTGCAGACCGCATCGCTGTTCGGTTGCAGATGCCGGCAGGGATGGTGGTGCGTGTCGGTTATCGCGATGAAGAAACGATCAATGCATTTGCGACGATCGGCGGCCAAGCCGTGTTCTTCCGAGGGTTGCTGGCTCGGCTCAAAAGCGAGGACGCTCTGGCGATGGTGATCGCGCACGAACTGGCACACCTGAAGTATCGCCACGCGTCGGCGGCGCTGGGACGCGGTGTGGCGATCGGTGTCGTGCTTTCGGTCGTTTCGAGCAACCTCGGAAGCAGTGCGGCCGGCAATGTGTTGGGTACCGCGGGCATGGCCACGCTTCTGTCTTTCAACCGTGCTCAGGAGCGCGAAGCCGACGAGGCGGCGTTGCGCGCGCTGCACGACCAGTACGGGCATGTCGGCGGCGCGATCGAGTTGTTCGATGTGATGACGCATCTGCCCGGTGCGCAGGGCGATTCCGGTACAGCGACGGTTGAGCTGCTGCAAACGCATCCGCTAACGGCGAACCGGGTCGCAATGGTCGGCCAGTGGGCAACCGCTAACGGAGCGGCAGTCGAAGGGCCGCTCAAACCTTTGCCAGCCGCGATAGCAGGCTTGCGCGGCGCGCAGTCCTCGTCGCCTGTAACCCTCACCCGCGTTGCGCCTCGGTAGAATGCCGCACCCCGCGATTTGTGCGAAGGCACTCGATGCTGCATCCCATTAACGCCGACAAGGAAATCGATACGCGGGGGCTGAATTGCCCGCTGCCGATTCTGCGTGCCAAAAAAGCGCTGTCCGACATGTCGACAGGGCAGGTGCTAAAAATTGTCGCGACGGATCCCGGATCGATGCGGGACTTTCAGGCGTTCTCAAAGCAAACCGGCAACGAGTTGTTGCTGCAGCGAACGATCGACAAGGAATTTGTGCACTTCCTGAGGCGCCGATGAACTCTTCGAGTCCGCCGCCGGTAACGACCGCTCCGCGCCGTCGAACGTCGATCGTGAAGATGTTCTTCTGGCTGTTGCTGGTGCCGATCGCTCTGATTGCGCTTTACTTCACTGTGGTGTTGAAGTGGAACTACTCGGATGGCGAGCGCGCGGGGTGGGTTCAGAAGCTCAGCCGTAAGGGCTGGCTGTGCAAGACGTGGGAAGGCGAGATGGCGATGGTATCGATGCCCGGCGCGATCCCCGAGAAGTTTCTGTTTACCGTGCGCGATGAGGCAGTGGCCGAAAGTGTCAACGAGGTGATGGGCAAGCGAGTGACGCTGCACTACGAAGAAAAAGTCGGATTGCCGACCAGCTGCTTTGGCGAAACGCGGCATTTCGTCAATCGGGTTGTGCAGGTTGACGACAGTGCGATCGCGCCCGGTGTTGTCGTGCCGCCTCAACCGTCGACCGCGCCACCGATACCGGCGCCTGCGCCACCGACAAAGGCTGCGTCTCCTAAGGGCTAGTCAAGCCGGAAGTTGCTTTTGATGCTCGCGCATTTTGGCAAGTGTTGCGCCGAATGCCACCAGCCGTTCCTTCTCCTGCGCGACGACCGCGGCGGGTGCGCGCTCCACGAAAGCTGCATTATTGAGTTTGCCTTCAGACTTGCGTATCTCGATTTCGAGTCGCTCGATCTCCTTGTTAAGGCGGTCACGCTCGGCGCGCACGTCGACCTCGATCTTGAGCAGCAGCCGATAGTCGTCGACAACCTTGACCGGAGCGGCGTGGCCGTTGCCCGCGGCGTGCAGATCTGTGACAACGCTGATCTCCGACAGCCGCGCCAGTGCCTGAATGTACGGCGAAAAACTGCGCAACGTCGCCACCTCGCCCGCTGCGATCAACGGCACCCTATGGCCGGGGGAAAGATTCATCTCGCTGCGCAGATTACGCAGCGCGTCGATCATGCGCTTCAGCAGTACAACGCTGGCATCTGCGCCCGCGTCGACTTTCGCAGGCTCGCTTTGCGGAAACGGCTGGACCATGATCGACGTGACTTGGTCGGCGGTTCGCCTCCCCGCCAGCACCGAAATTTTCTGCCACAGTTCTTCGGTGACAAACGGAATCACCGGATGAGCGAGCCGCAGCGCGGCCTCGAGTACGCGCACCAGCGTGCGGCGCGTGCCGCGCTTGGCTGCTGAATCATCGGCGTCGTCGCTGCCGAGCTGCACCTTGGCAAGCTCGACGTACCAATCGCAGTACTCGTTCCAGACGAATGAGTAGATCGCGGCGGCGACACTATCGAGCCGATAGTCGGCGAAACCCGCGGCGACCTCAGCTTCGGTGCGTTGCAATTCGCCAATGATCCAGCGATCGGCAAATGACAGCTGCACCGGCCGAGCATCATCCAGGCCGCAATCGTGGCCTTCGGTGTTCATCAGAACGAAACGGGTCGCGTTCCACAGCTTGTTGCAGAAGTTGCGGTACCCTTCGCAGCGCTTCAGATCGAAGTTGATGGTGCGGCCGAGCGATGCGGACGCGGCCATGGTGAAGCGCAGCGCATCCGCACCATAAGGGGCGATGCCACTCAGAAAGTGCTTGCGAACCTTGGCGGCGACCTTGGGGGCATCTTCCGGACGCCGCAGACCCAAGATGCTCTTTGCGACCAGCGATTCGAGGTCGATGCCATCGACGATGTCGAGCGGGTCGAGCGTGTTGCCTTCGCTCTTCGACATTTTGCCGCCTTCGGCGTCGCGGATCATGCCGTGAAGGTAGACATTGCGAAACGGCACTCGGCCGGCGAAGTGCGTCGTCATCATGATCATCCGGGCGACCCAGAAGAAAATGATGTCGTGGCCGGTCACCAGCACGGTCGACGGCAGATAAAGATCGTAGGCAAGCGGGTCCTTGACGTCGGGCCAACCCAGCGTTGAAAACGGCAGCATCGCCGACGAGAACCAGGTGTCGAGCACGTCGGGGTCGCGTCTGAGCTGCGACCCCGGTCCGGCGATCGCACGCGCCTGCTCTTCGCTGCGCGCCACGAACACGTGGCCGCGCTGGTCGTACCACGCCGGTATCTGATGACCCCACCACAGCTGGCGTGAGATGCACCAGTCCTGGATGCTTTCCAGCCACTGCGTGTAGATCGTCTTCCACTGTTCGGGAAAGATATTGACTTCGCCGCGCGCGACCACGTCCAAAGCGACCTGCGCGATCGATTGCCCCGGATGCAACGTGCTGATGGGCGCCGGCTTGCTCATCGCCATGTACCACTGCTCGGACAGCATCGGCTCGACCACTTCGCCAGTCCGTTCGCAGCGTGGCACGGCCATTTTGTGCGGTTTTTCGGAGACGACAAGGCTGGCTGCGCGCAAATCTGCGAGCACCGCCTTGCGTGCCGTATAGCGGTCCATACCGCGGTACTTCTCGGGTGCGTTGTCGTTGATCGTCGCGGCGAGCGTGAAGATCGAAATCGGCTCGAGTCCATGGCGCTGGCCGATCGCGAAATCGTTGAAGTCGTGCGCCGGCGTGATCTTCACGGCGCCTGTGCCGAAGTCCATGTCGACGTAGTCGTCGGCGATAACCGGAATCGTCCGATCGGTCAGCGGCAGCGCGAGTGATCTGCCGGCCATGTGGCGGTAACGTGGGTCGTTCGGATTGACTGCAACCGCAACGTCGCCCAGCATAGTTTCCGGTCGCGTCGTCGCAACCGTAATCGATTCGTTGCCATCGACAGCCGGATACCGGATCTCCCAGATGCGGCCTTCCTCTTCCTCAGTTTCGACTTCCAGATCGGCCACTGCGGTTTGCAGTTTGGGATCCCAGTTCACCAGCCGCTTGCCTCTGTAAATGAGGCCCTGTTCGTACAGCCGAACGAAAGTCTCGACAACGACGTGCGACAGGTCCTCGTCCATTGTGAAATAAGCGCGGGTCCAGTCGACCGATACGCCGAGACGGCGCATCTGCTGCAGGATGGCGTCACCGGAGACGCGCTGCCACTTCCAAACTTCCTCGACAAATTTTTCGCGCCCGATCGTGCGCCGATCGATTCCCTTTCCGGCAAGTTGCCGCTCGACGACGATCTGGGTCGCAATTCCGGCGTGATCCGTGCCCGGAATCCACAGCGTGTTGAAGCCGAGCATCCGGTGGTAACGGGTCAACGCATCCATGATGGTCTGGTTGAACGCATGACCCATATGCAGAATGCCGGTGCGATTCGGCGGCGGCAGCTGGATCGAAAACGATGGCTTGCCCGGATCTGTGCCGGCTGCAAAGTAGCCGCGCGATTCCCACGTCGAGGCCCAACGCTGCTCGATCGAAGCCGGATCGAAACTCTTCGCGAGCTCTTGGTCCGGTTGGACAGTTTGGGCGGACGTCATCGTGCGGATCGCGTTCTCGGGCCGTCGGCGGCCCCGAGTTATTTCGACGAAGAACGCTGGCGTTCGAGTTCCGCTGAAATCGCCTGCGAAATCGTTTCGCGCACCGTCGAATCAAGCGCTGGTCGAAGCTCAGAAATCAGTGCGGTTAGCGCGCGTACCAAGGTGGGTTGCAGCCGATCCCGCACCTGTCGCTCGAGCTCGGCCGTTAATTGCGGTTGCAATTCCCGAAACAGGCTCTTCTGAAGTCGCTGCTCGATCTGGTTCCAGTCAATCGCTTCAGACGGATCGGGCACGGGAAGTGAAGGCGCAAAGACGGGTGGCGGAGCCGGCGCCGGGGCTGCGGCAGGCTTCGCCGCAGACGGCACTGGTCGCGCAGCGCGCGATGACACCTCTGTTGCAGTGGCGGGTGCGGGCGCTTCGATTTGCGGCGCTAACGGAGCCACTACCGGCGGTGGCGGCCGCGGCAGCGAGATATCGAGATCCAGCGAAGGCAGCGTCAGTCGCTCGGTCAGCACCGGAATCGTCGCATCGTCGGGCATGACCTTGCCGCCGGGCTGCGTCAGCCGCTCGAGGTCAGTCGCCTTTCGAGCGTTAGTCGCCATGTTTAACCTCGAACGCGGTTGGCTGGAAGCCGCGCTCGCGATAGCTCTTGAAACGCTCGCGTGCGCGCTTTCGATCTTCGTCCTCGCACGACACGACTTCGATGACGCGCTCGTAACGTGCAAAGAGTTTCTCAAACTGGGGTGGCACGTCATCGTCGAGCGTCAGCAGCACATCGCTGTCGGGTGCCGCCACCGGATCCGACACCAGCAGCACCGGTGTCGTGCTTGCGAGTGGCGAGTCGACATAGACATGCGGCACAAAATCGAGCGCGGAAAAAGTCCACAGCACGCTGTCGAACTGAGCGAGGCGATCGATCTGGCAGGTGTAGACGACCGCGCGCTTGCCTGCTGCTCGGGCTTTTCTGACCACGCGGCATGCGTAGTGAAGACGATGCTCGACACCGAAGTGAAAATCGATGCGCGTCAGGTGGACAGCCGCGGCCGCCCGGGGCGCGAGCAGTTCGGCTTGACTACTTTGCACGGTCGATCAGGAACTGCGCGAGCAACGGCACGGGCCTGCCGGTCGCCCCCTTGGCAGCCCCACCTTTCCAGGCCGTTCCTGCGATATCCAGATGCGCCCAGGGATACGCTTTCGTAAAGCGCGACAGGAAGCTCGCCGCAATGACAGCGCCTGCACCGGGGGTTCCGATATTGGCCATGTCTGCAAAGTTCGACTTCAGCTGCTCCTGATAGTCCTCATCGAGCGGCATACGCCACGCCCGATCGCCCGACTCGCGGCTCGCCGCGAGCAGCGCGTCGGCGAGTTGATCGTTGTTTGAGAACAGTCCGGAATTGACGCCGCCGAGCGCCACCACGCACGCCCCGGTCAGGGTGGCGATGTCGATCACTGCAGAAGGCTTGAACCGCTCGCTGTAGGTCAACGCGTCGCACAGGATCAGCCGTCCTTCGGCGTCCGTGTTGAGGATCTCGATCGTCTGCCCCGACATCGACGTCACGATATCGCCGGGTTTCACGGCTGCTCCCGACGGCATGTTTTCACACGCCGCGGCGACACCGACGACGTTGATCTTCAGCTTCAATTCGGCCACCGCGCGCATCGTTCCAAGAACGCTGGCGGCTCCGCACATGTCGAACTTCATCTCGTCCATCGCGGCGCCAGGCTTGAGTGAAATTCCGCCCGAATCGAACGTGATCCCTTTGCCGACCAGAACGACCGGCGCCCCTTTCGCGGCACCCTTGTACTTGAGCACGATCAGTCGCGGCGGTTGCGTCGAACCCTTTGCCACCGAAAGTAGCGCGCCCATTTTCAGCGCTTCGAGCTGCTTTTCTTCGAGCACTTCGATGTCGAGCTTCCATTTTTTAGCCATCTTGCGCGCTTCGTCCGCCAGGAAACGCGGCGTGCAAATATTGGGCGGCAAGTTGCCGAGGCGTTTGGTCAGCTCCATTCCGTTTGCAATCGCACTGCCGTAACGCAGGCCGCGCTCGGATGCAGCGTTGCGCGTTTTCGAAAAGAGCACGACGCTATCGGCGCCGGTTGGCCCGGGCTCGGGCTTGCTCTTCAGCTCGTCGGTCCGAAACGCGGTTTCACGTGCGGCAATCGCCACGTTGCAGGCCTGCCACTCGGCGTCGCGGCCTTTGACCTGCCAGTCCAGCGCGGCCACCGCGAGGCTTTTTGCCGCGCCATTGAAGGCCTTCAGACTGGTACGCACCGCATCGTTAAAGGCGTGCTCGGTAAAGTCGTCCTTGCTGCCGAGGCCGGTCAGCAAGACGCGTGGCGCCGCGATGCCCGCCAGACTCAGCAACGGCAATGACGCGCCGCGCCGGCCAGTCATATCACCGCTCTTGATGGCCGCTCTGATCGCGCCGCCGCACGCTCCGTCGAGCGCCTTTGCGGCGGGGGTCAGATCGCCGTCGGCGTGCACCCCGACGACGATGGCATCGGTCTTGATTGTCTCGGGTCGCCCCACTGCTGTGATAAATTCCATCGGCGTTTTCTTTTGCCTCCCTGCTACTGGCTATTCAGCTTGTTTGGTCACTGAGCGTCTCGCGATCATCGGCAGCGCAATGTCGCTCGCGGCGAGCGCGGCAGTATATCGCTCCGATCCGCACAGACTGGCCGCCAGTGCGGTCCGGATACGATGATTTTCGGACGTTCGATCGTTTCCGAACTGACCAGCACCGCCAGTGCGGTATTCACCGTGCTATTTTCGATTATCTTTTCGGTCGGCCTGGTGCGCATCATCGGCCAGGCGGCCGGCGGCAGGATTGACAATGAGGCGGTATTCGAGCTGGTTGCGCTGACGGCGCTCACCTGGCTGCCGATCATCCTGACTCTGACGTTGTTCGTGTCGGTGCTGATGGCGCTTACGCGCGCTTACCGCGATTCCGAGATGGTCGTGTGGTTCACCGCCGGGCGCAGTCTGACTGCGTGGATCGGACCGGTGATCCGCTTTGCATGGCCGATTATCGTGTCGGTCGCGCTGCTTGCGCTGTTTGTCACGCCATGGGCGAATGCGCAGATCGAGCAGAGTCGTGAACGATTCGAGAAACGCGATGACGTGAGCCGCGTCGCCCCGGGCCGGTTCGTCGAGTCAGGCGGTTCCGACCGCGTGTTCTTCGTGGAGTCGGTCGACGTGCTCGACGGCCAGGTGCACAACGTGTTCGTCAGCATGCGCAACCGGGATCGCGAATCCCTGATCGTGGCCACCAAGGGAATCGTCGAAGTCGCCCCGAATGGCGACCGCTTCCTGGTCCTCGAGCAAGGGCGCCGGTACGAGGGGACGCCGGGCAAGCTTGAATATCGAACGATGGAGTTCGATCGCTACGCGATCAGGCTCGAGAGCCGCGCCGATCAGCCGCTCAGCCAGCGGCGCGCGAAAACGCTTACCTTGATGCAGCTTGTCTCGGACCCTTCGGAGTTGAATCTGGGGGAGCTGTTGTGGCGTGCGGGCTTGCCGATCGTCGCGCTTATTTTGACGCTGCTTGCCATTCCACTGGCGTACGTCAATCCGCGCGTTGGCCGATCGGTCAATCTGATCGTCGCCGTGCTGCTGTTCGCCGTCTATCTGAACGTCCTGAACACGGTTCACGCGTACGTTCAGCAGGGTCGCCTGCCGTTCGGCGTTGGCGTGTGGGTGGTGCATGCAGCGGTTCTTCTACTGGTGCTGATGCTGTTCCTGCGGCGCGTGTACATGTGGCGCTGGCTGCCACGCTGGCTGTCGCGGTCTTCGGGCTCGCGACGCGATACGGTGGGTGCTGCGTGAAAACGATCCGTCGCTACTTGTGGCTGGAAATTGCAAGCGCCACCTTGTTCGTTCTGTTCGCCTTACTCGCACTGTTTCTTTTTTTCGACATGGTGGCGCAACTCGACGAGATTGGTCGGCGCGGCTTTCGCTTTCGTGATGCACTGATCTACGTCGGACTGACACTGCCGTCGCGCACCTATGAATTGATGCCGATCGCGGCACTGATCGGGACGATTTACACGCTGTCGAAGCTCGCAGCGAGTTCCGAGTTCACGATCATGCGGGTCTCCGGTATGAGCACGCGCCGGCTGACGAACACCCTGCTCGGTATCGGTTTGATCATCGTTGCATTGACCTACCTGCTGGGCGAATTCATCTCGCCGCCGGCGGAGCAGCTGGCGCAGAAGCTGAGATTGCAGGCGACCGGTTCGCCGATCGGAGTGCGCGATTTTCGCTCAGGCGTATGGGTACGCGACGTCGTCAAGAATCCAGGCGGCACAGTGGCAGCGTTTCGCTTTATCAACGTGCGGCAGATCAGCGCAGACGCCGAAACTCGCGACTGGAGAGTGTTCGAATTCGACCGCGACTACAAGCTGCGTTCAATTATGGCCGCCGACGGCGGACACTACCAGCCGGGCAAAGGATGGACGCTGTCGAATGTGGTCGAAACGATATTGCCGGGTCCCACTGCGACTGTCTCGGTGCCGCAGATGGCCGCCGCCAGGACCCGCGTCATTCGAACCCAAGATCTGGCATGGCCTTCCGAGTTGAAGCCGGATATTTTCGGCGTGATGATCGTGCAGCCTGAGCGGATGGCAGGGTGGGACCTCGCGCAGTACATCCAGCACCTCGCCGATAACCGCCAACAGACCGAGCGCTACGAGATTGCTTTCTGGAGCAAGCTGTTTTATCCGTGGGCGGTGCTGGTGATGATGGTGCTCGCGCTGCCGTTTGCGTTTCTGC
>JBDUCU010000264.1:0-2514 GCA_040003315.1 Burkholderiaceae bacterium
AATTCGATGACGATCAGTTGATGGCGATGAACCCAACCAGCCGCGATCATCAGCAGAAACGAGAGCAGAGGTGGCACGGAGCCCATGCCACCAGTCTATCGCACGCCTCGGTTGAATTGTTGGACACTACGGGCTCGCCAACTCGGCGCACTGGGCCGATATCGGCGGATCGGTCGCCGGCGGCTTTTCGAGCAACACTTGCGAAGTCCATCAGGAGGGACTGCGCCTGCCGCCGATCCGGATCGTCCGCGAAGGCAAAATCGATGCCGAACTGCTGGCGCTGATCCTGGCCAACTGCCGCGTGCCGGAAGAGCGAGTCGGTGATCTGAAGGCGCAACTGGGCGCGCTCAGGGTAGGGGAGCGCCGGCTGCGTGCGCTGATCGGGCGCTACAGTTCTCCAATCTTAGCGGCCGTGATTGCCGAAGTCCGTCAGCACGCTGAAAAAGAAATGCGCGCGCACATCGAGGCGATTCCGGACGGTATCTATCAGGGATACTGGCGCGCTTACGAGCCCATCTAGCCGAAGGTATCGAATTCATCGGCGCATCCTTCGACAGAGTCGTAAAGACCTTCAATTCTGGACGGCAAATCTGCGCAACTTGGCGGACTGTTTTCATCCCTTGCCCGCGCTTGCCTCGAGAGGAGACACCCGCTTGCCTCTTTGCGTTTCGAGATCGACACGCGCCGTCAACGTCGCCGGCTTTCGGCCTTGGAAGCAACAGATGGCCCTTCGCTGTCGGAAAATTGACAAAAGAGGCTCCACTGTTGTAATGTACATATTGACATACGCAAGTGGCCCGGGTACGCCGCACGTCGAGCGCGAACGCTGCGTTTCGTTGGCGGAGGACGAGTAGTAGCGCAGTGCAGGTTCGCACGTCCAGTTTGTGAGCAACATTCGCGCTCGCGGATGTTGGTAATCGATCTTGTTAGTCAGGCAGGAGGAGAACGAAATGACCCATTCCGCTTACTCGCGTGGCGACGATTTCTGCGCGGAACATCCGTCGATGGCCGCCTTCTTTCGCGTCGGTGTAGCGATAGCCGTTGCGATCGGCACCCTGTCAGCGGCGCATGTTGCAGATGCGCGCGTCACACGTTTTGTGGTCGAACAAAGGCGGATTTTTGCCGATGGCACCAGCTTCGATAACGTCGGGCAGTACGAGCGGCTCGACGGGACGGCTTTCATGGCAGCGGATCCCCTAGATCCGCACAACGCCGTCATCGTGAATCTTAATAAGGCGCCGAAGAATGCTCTCGGCATGGTCGAGTTCAGCGCCCCATTCTTCATCCTCAAGCCGGTGGACATGACCCGCAGTAACCACAAGCTTTTCTACGGCATCAACAACAGGGGCAACAAGCAGACGTTGGGGTACTTTAACTACGTCCCTAGTGGGCCAGGAATCAATGATCCGATAACCGCCGCCGATGCCGGCGATGGCTTTTTGATGCGCTTGGGTTATACGATCGTTGACGCCGGTTGGCAAGGAGATGTGGCGCCCGGTGGTGCCCGCATGTTTCCGAACTTCCCGGTCGCCACCCAGGCGGGTGGTGCGCTGATCGTCGCGCCTGTGCGTATTGAATATTCGGACCGCACCATTCCAGCAGTCGGAACCTTTACGCTCACGCTCGAAGGCAGCATTCCAAGCAACATCACATTTACTTCTTACGAGACGTCCGATATCAACACTGCAAACTCGACACTGACCGTGCGGGACAGCATCGACGGTCCAAAGACGCCGATTCCGTCCAACCGCTGGGCGTTTGGGAGGTGTCTGTCTGGCCAAGCGAGTCTCGTTCCATCGACTACCGACATCTGTCTGTTCGACGGCTTCAGCGCGAGCAAGCTCTACGAATTGATCTACCCCGCCAAAAACCCGAAAGTGATGGGCCTCGGCTATGCGGTGACTCGCGACATAGCTTCGTTCCTGCGCAATCAGACGCAGGACGATTTTGGAAATCTGAATCCGTTGGCGCTTTCGCCAAGCGATGTTGGCATCAGGCGGGCCTATTCGTTCGGCTCGTCTTCGACCGGAATGTACCTGCGCGAATACCTTTATCTTGGGTTCAACGAGGACGAGGGCAGCAGGAAAGTCTTCGACGGGCTGTGGATTCACAAGTCCGGTTCGCATCGATTGTTTGCCAATGTCGAGTTCGCCGACCCCAACACGTATTCGCGCCAGGATGATCGGCACGATTTCCTGTCTACGACCATTTCGCCGCTCACCTTTGCGGTCACCACCGACCCCGTCTCGGGCATCACCGATGGGGCTGGTCAAGCGGCCCGCCTCCGACCCGCTGATCTTCGATAGCGATACAGGCAACGAGTTTTGGCAGATGAAGGCTTCGCTCAAAGTTCAGGATGGTCGAGGAAATCCGTTGCCGCTCCCGCCCGCCAACGTGCGCATGTATTTTCTCACGAGCTTCCAGCACAGTGGTAACACCCCTGCGACCGTCCCCGGTGCCGCGGGCATGTGCGCGAACAATCTACGAACACTAGCCCTATCAAGCAGCCCGCTG
>JBDUCU010000118.1:0-8387 GCA_040003315.1 Burkholderiaceae bacterium
TGCGCCAGACGCAGAGTCGCCCGCACTGTTGCCGGTGTGTTGAGTGTGTAGCGACCCGGTGACGCGGGCCGCTGCGATTCGACGCTCGCAAGCAAACGCTCGGCGCCGTCAAAACGTCCTTGCTGCAGGTAGATCTGCGCCAATGCGAACTCGGCGATCGCTGCGCGATCAGCATTACCCTGCGATCGGTATCGACGAACTGTCTCCTCGAGCAGGCCCTGCGCTTCGTCGAGTTCGCCGAACGTCAGCATTAATCGTCCTCGCGCCAGTCCCAACCACGGCGGCGCGGCTTCGTCGCCGGTGACGGCGCGCCAGCGGGACGCGAGTGACTCGAGGATCGCTCGCGCACTGCGGTACTCCCCCATCGCGACGAGCAGCACCGCATCGTTGCGGCGCCCAAGCAGAAAGTCGACCGTTTCGGTACGCCCAGCTTCCTCATCCAGGCGCTGAAGCCGCTTCGAAACTTCGTAGCTAGCCTGCAGTTCGCCGCGTCGAAGATGCAGCGCGCCAAGAAACGAGAGCAGCTTCGGATAAACGTTGACAAGTGTCTTTCCGGCACCTTCAACCCGAACGATGGCATCCATGACACTTGTCAGCGCGCGGTCCAGGTCGCCGCGGCCAATTGCGATCTCAGCGTCCGCTTGCAGGCAGGCGCTCGTCGCTAACACATTGGGACGCGTGATCTGATCAAGCGCCTTCAGGCCGACGCTTAACTGCTCTTCCGCTAGTGCCATCTGGCCGCGTCGCATCTGCGTCTCCACGGTACCGCAGGCCACATCGGCAATCAGCCCCGGATCACCGCTGACGCTCGCAATCTCGCCCGCGCGTTGCAGGACAGCGAGTTCTCTCTCAGCGTCCCCCAGCGTGTGATACTGGCCGGCGATCGGCAACAACATGGTGATGGCAATCCGCGGATCCCCCGTCAATTGCTTCTCGACCAGTATCACGCTGCGATCCAGAATCTCCCGCTGCGTCAGCGGCCGATCGGCGTCGCCCATCGCGCTCAGCATCAGCTCCATAAGGTGGCTCTTTGCGAGCGCGCGCTCTTCATGAAACCGCGCCTGATCGCGCTCGTGGCGCGCCTCGATGGCCTGCCACGTCGTACCGATCACACCGGCCGTCAGGGCCAGCAGTGTCGCCGAGGCCGCACCCACTGCCAGCCGATACCGGCGCACAAACTTGCCAACGCGATAGTTAACGGAGTCCGGCCGCGCTTCGACCGGCTCGTCATGCAGATAGCGACGCAGTTCTGCTGCAAGCGCGGCGGCGCTTGCGTAGCGTTCGGCCGGCGCCTTCTTCAACGCCTTGGCAACGATGTTGTCCAGATCACCACGCAATGTTCGCGTCAATCGCTGCACCGTGACGCCACGATGGCTTGCGTCGACCGGTGTTGCGGTTCGAGCAACATCGCTCAGGCGTGCGGGCTCCTTTTCAATGATCGCTCGCAAGCGGTCGAGCCTGGATGTGGTCGCGCCGTGGGTCGGATGGCGACCACCGAGCAGCTCATACAGCAGCACGCCCAGCGAATAGACATCGGTCGCGGTAGTGACGTCGGCACCCTGAATCTGCTCGGGCGCGGCATAGTCGGGCGTAAACGCCCGTCCCTCCGCCTCGGTCAACGCTGTGGAGTGGGCAAGCTGCGTTTCCTCATCAAGCAGCTTCGCAATACCGAAGTCGAGCAGCTTGACCTGACCGTCTGCGCTGACGAGAACGTTGAGCGGCTTCAGGTCGCGATGCAGGATCAACTTTGAGTGCGCATGCGCTACCGCGTCGAGCACGCAAAGAAACAGGTCGATGCGGGCATGCACGTCGAGTGCGTGGTCGTCGCAATATCGATCGATAGGAACACCTTCGACGTACTCGATCACCAGGTACGGTTGCCCGTCCGGCGTGATACCCGCGTCCAGCAGCCGTGCGATATTCGGATGGGCGAGGCGCGCGAGCACGCTGCCCTCGCGTTCGAATCGCTGCGGGCCGCCGCGTGCGAGCAGCGCCAGATTCAGCAACTTGACTGCAACCTTGCCCTCGAAGCGGCCGTCGCTGCGGCGCGCGAGCCACACGGTGCCCATGCCGCCTGCGCCCAGTGGGCGCTCCAGCGAGTAAGAACCCACCACTGTCTCGGCGATGGATGTCCCTGCAAGCGACGAGTCGCCCAACGCGTTGCCGGCGAGAAAGCCGGCATCCTCCGCGGCGGCTTGATGACACAAGAGCCGCTCAAGCTCGTCGGCCAAGTCCCCGTCGTCAACGCGCAGGCGCGACAGGTATTCAACGCGCACCTTTTCGTCAAGGTCAAGGAGCTGGTCAAGGTGCCGGCTGAGTTCAATCCAGCGTTCGGAGTCGATTGTGTCTCCCGGGTTCCCCTCCAATGTACAGACGCTGGCCCATCGCTGCTGTTTCGGCTGAGTCCGCTACAGAGTACGCAAGAACGCGGCCAGATCAGCTTTCTCCTCTTTGCTCAGTTTCATGCCAAACCGCGTGTCGTAAAACTCAACCACCTCGCTAAGATTGCCTGCCAAGCCGTTGTGGAAGTACGGGGCCCGCGCGGCCAATCCGCGCAGAATCGGGCCCTTGAATCGCGCAATGTCCTTCCATTTACCGCTGATCAGCGCGCGGCCTGGATCCGTCGTCTGCAGCGTCTCACCGGTCGCTTTGTTACGGAGTGTGTACAGCGGCATGTCGGGCGTGCGGCGTGCGGCGTCGGCGATACCGATGTCGAGCGGCAACGGCACCGAATGGTCACCGATGTTGGGTGCGTTGTGGCACGTCGTGCACGTCCCCGCGATTATTGGCACGCCCAGCGCGTCGTTCAGCCCTTTAACGCCGCGGATCTCGATCGACTTACTGTTAAACAAGGCTTGGCCACGGGCGACAGCGTGCCGTGCCGACGCGACACGATCGCGCAACTCGGCGTTGCCGATGCTCGCATCGGGCTGTACGGTATTCCAGGGGTCATACAACGTCATTGAGTTCGATGTGAACGGAAGATGCGACCGATAATCGCCGGCGAGCGTGTCGTTAATTCCGAAGTAGAACGTTTCAGAGGACAGCGCTACAGCGCCACCGCGCGCGCCCTGTGACGTCAAGTATCCGGTCTGCGCGTCAAAAATCTGTGCCGTGAAAAGTGCCATCTGAAAATCCACGATCGCGTCGCGCTGGGCGCTGCTAATCGGTAACGGCGCCTCCGAGTGGCCGACCGTGGCGCTGTTCGATTGATTACCTAAACTGAAATGAAGTGTGGCGAAGCAGTTGGTGGTTCCGACGACGCAGTCGATTGATTTTGGATCGGCGATGGTTTCCCGGCCGTCCCACATTACCGCGCTCAGGAACTCCAAGTTGGCGGTCGGGAGCGGCCGGCGAAATAGCGACAACTCCTTCGCGCTTGCAAAGCCGTACGGATCGTCGACCGCTGCTAACTCGAACTCGGCGCCGTCCGGTATGCCAATGCCGACACGGATGAGAGCTTTACTCAGCAGCATGCTGTAAGCGCGGCGACGAGCCTCGAACGTGGAAACGTCGGCGACCGGAGAATTCGATCCGTCTACCAGACGGAAAATGGGGTCGTCACCTTGCGTCTTCTCGAAGCGTGCCTGAACGCCGCGCGGGGTTATGGTCCAACCCTCCCCCTGGATATGGCAGCTCGAGCAGCTGCGTCCATTGATACCCAGGCTTTGAAAGAACGGTCCGGTACGGTCGATGACGTCGACCTTGCTGAACGTGGCAGCAAAGCCGCTGTCGTTGATCGTAGGCACCAGGTTGGGCAGCGCAGGCAGGCCGCCCGTGGGGGAAAACGCTGTCTCCGCGAATACGGCGGCGGCTTGCTCCAAGGCAGGATCGGTGAGCGATGCAGACGTAGCCGCCGCGGACGGATCGTCCGATGACGAGCCGCCGCAGGCCGACAAAATCAGAATGCTTGCCATCATTGCTGTAGCGCTTCGCATCTGCGTTTCTCCAAAATGAAGGTTGACCCAACGGCAGGTAGCCGCGGTGCCGGTCATGTATTGGTTCGCTGCATTGCCTGCCCTCGCGTGCTCACCTAGCCGTGGTGCGTCACGCCTTCAAGGCTGTCGAGTGCAGGGTCGAGCGTGTGCGGTTGGCTGGACGTTTTGTCCGGCTGGGCTGCGCGCGCATCGAGCGGGCCGTCATCTCCGCACGCGACAAGCAATAGAGCCAGCGTTGATGCGGCGGCGAGCGCGGCAGCTGAGCGCACGCTATTTGAGTTCCTGACCATGGCGATCTCCGAAGAAGGGTGACATCAGTCACCGGCCCGCGTTACTTGGAACAGCGGATCGGCCTATCTCAGAGATCGCAAACCGTTCGGGAAAGACGACACCGACCGCGTGAATCTTTTACCGACGCCGCTAGGCGCTGCGACCGGCCGCGTTAGTGCGTGGCGGAGGCGTCTGAAAGCTGCCGCGCAACGAACGAATTGCCCGGAAGCCGTGTCACCCAGTGACTCCACAATTGCAGGCGGCGCGTTTCCAGCGAGGAAGCCGCGGCAGTGTTGCCCGCTCGCCGCTCAAGCTGCGCCAGCGATGCGTAAAGACTGGAGAGCTCAGCAGCATTCCGCAGATCGGTTTCGGGCTTTGGTTTTCCCGCCATGATGCGGTTCAACAGATCTTGGTAGACCTCGATGGCGCGTGCCGGGTGCCCGGCTGTTGCCTCGTAGGTGGCGAGCGCGCGCAGCGCGTCGTCCGGTTCCGAGCCGAGGGCAACCTGCTCCGCGGGGTACAGCTTCAGTTGCAAAAGGCGTTCGAACGCGCCATCGAGTCTTTGGCGAGCCTCCGCAGCACGACCGAGCCGCACCAGTGCATCGCTTGCGCCGGCCAGCGCGCGCGCTTCCCAGCGTCGTGCCCTCGAGTTGTTGGTGATTTCGCCTAGCCGGCGAAGCACATGGTCATACATATCGAGCGATCGCGCAGGATCGGTCTCCCGCAGCAGCGCTGCGAGCTTCATGCTGGTTTCGGCCACGGAGAACCGGCTGTGGGAATCAGCGGTGTCCTGACGCGCGAGATCCTCGGCGATCTTTACGGCCCGTTCGTACAGCGGAATCGCCTCGTCGCGCCGGCCCAGGCTGACCCGTCCATCCTCGGCGAGAATTTGAGCTTGGGTGCTCAGGGCAAGAGCGAACCCCGTCCACATGCCCAGTGCTGCGTCCGGAGCGGAGGGTGTAAGGGTTTTAACCGCTTCCTCGGCAGTCACGAGCGCCCCGTCGAGATCGCCCTTCAGACGAAGACCCCTGGACAGTTGGATCAGCGCGCCGCCAGCTTGACGCGGCTCGCTCGCCTCCTTGGCGATCTCGATCGTTCTGCGCGTCATCCTGATGCCTTCGTCGACCTCGCCCGCCAACATATAGCGCTGGGCGACGTTCATATAGGCAAGCGCAACCTGATCGCCCTCGGCCCACGGTCCGCTCTGCAAGTACTGCTCGAGCCGCTGCGCCGATTTTCTCGCGAACACAATCGCTGCATCGTCAGGCCGGCGATCACCCGCGAAAATCATGCGGTCGTGCGCGATTTGCGCCGAGCGCAGGATCGCGGTGCGATTGGCTGGCTGCGCCGCCAGCACGGAGTCAATGATTGTCTCGGCGATCTGCAGGTTCTGTTCGGCCGGATCGCGCTGGCCTAGGTTCGGCGAAATCGGCACGCCCTGGACGCGCGCCACCCGCATGTAGGCGGTGCCGACTTCGAGCGCAAGATCGAGATCGGTGCCGGCATCCACGGTGAGACGGCGCAAGTACTCAAGCGACGTGTCGACGATCAGCTGCCTTGTTTTCGTGCTGCCGGGCAGTTGCCTGACCTGGGCGTCGATCTCGAACAGCTTGTTGGCGAGCTGACGGACCTGAACAAACTGCCGTTGGGCCGCGGCACGTTCCCGGTTTGCCACCAACATGCCGGCAGACAGCGCGATGACGATCAGCGCGCCAGCGGCGACGGCGAGCCGGTTGCGGCGCACGAACTTGACGATGCGATAACCCATCGCATCACGCCGCGCACTGATCGGTTCATGATTGAAATGCCGCCGCAGATCGTCGGCGAGCGCGGCGACGGTTTGATAGCGCTCGTCCGGCGACTTTTTCAGCGCCTTGGTAACGATGTTGTCGAGATCGCCGCGCAGCGCACGCATCAGCCTGGGTCCGGTAGTCGCGCGGTCGCTTGCCGCCGACGCAGCGTCCGCAACGGTCGCTCGGGCAATCGCGTCCGATGGCCGCAGCGGATCGGCTTCCACCACCGCGCGCAGCCGGTCCACTTGTGTGTCGGTCGGTCGCGCGGTCGGATGGCGGCCGGTCAGCAACAGACACAAGAGCACGCCGAGCGTGTACACGTCGGTGGCCGTCGTCACGCCGCCGTGGGTGACCTGCTCTGGCGCCGCGAAGTCGGGCGTGAACGCGCGCCCGGCTAGTTGCGTCAATTCAGTAGGCGATGCGGCGCCCGACTGATCTTCGATCAGCTTGCCGATGCCGAAATCGAGCAGCTTCACCTGCCCCTGCGGTGTGATCAGAATGTTCGACGGCTTTAAGTCGCGGTGCAGAATCAGGTTGCTGTGCGCGTGCGCAACTGCGGTGAGCACGTCGAGGAACAATCGCACACGTGCATCGATGCCGAGTGAGCGGGCGTCGCACCACGAATCGATCGGGACGCCGTCGATGAACTCGAGTACCAGATAGGGCTGACTCCCCGCCGCTACGCCGGCATCGAGCAGACGCGCGATGTTCGGGTGAGAAAGCCGAGCCAGCATGTTGCCTTCGCGCGCAAAGCGCTCGACTCCGCCGTGGCCCTGCAAGGCGAGGTTCAAGAACTTGATCGCGACAGTCGCTTCGTACCTGCCGTCGCTGCGCTCGGCACGCCACACCGAGCCCATGCCACCGTGCCCAATCGGCTCACGCAGGGTGTACGCGCCAACGATCT
Organism: Burkholderiaceae bacterium; assembly: GCA_040003315.1. GTDB lineage: Bacteria > Pseudomonadota > Gammaproteobacteria > Burkholderiales > Burkholderiaceae_F > JACCZX01. Next base: position 6,906 of record JBDUCU010000118.1, read on the forward strand.
GTCCCACGAGCGACGGTTCTTGCGCCATTGAGAACGCGGCGCCGCCTTCGAGAAACAATTCGCGCTCGACTGCCGTTCGCTGCTCGATAAGGGTCTCCAGCCGATTGGCAAGCGCTTCGTCATCGCAGCGAATCTGCGCGAGCCGCCGCGCGCGCTCTTCGTGCTCGGCTTCGAGCAACTCGTCAAGCAACGGACTGAGTTGCTGCCATTGCGTTGCGCTGATGTCGGCCATCGTCACTCAGTCGTCGTGCAGCGTGTGCCGCAGATACAGGCGCGCCTTGTTCCAGTCGCGTTGCACGGTGCGCTCCGACACATCGCGCATCATTGCGATGTCTCTGAACGAAAAGCCGCAGAAAAACTTCAGATCGACCAGTTCGGCAAGCGGCGCGTCGATGCGCGCCAGCTCGTTCAGCGCATCGCCGAGTGGCCCCATATCGTCCAGCTCGGGCGCCGACTCTCCTATCTCCGTGCTGAGGGCAGTCAAATGAAACTCGCCACCACGCTTCAACGCGCGCCGCTCGCGAACGTGGTCGATGATCAGACCGCGCATCGCGCGCGCTGTGTAAGCAAAGAACCGCGCACGATCGGGAAAGCCGGGGTCGCGCCCGGCAATGTCAAGGTAGGCCTCATGCAGCAGCGTCGTGGCGCTGAGCGTCGAGCCGAAAGCATTGCGATGAAGCTGGCGCTTCGCCATCCGATGCAGCTCGTCGTATAGCGCGGCGAACAGCTGCTCCACTGCGCGTGCATCCCCACCGTCGGCCGCGCGGATCGCGCGCGCGATGTTTGCACCTTCGAGCAGATGCTCTTCGTCCATTGGTGACGCTTCCGTCCACGGCACGATAGCCGCGCAAAAGGCGTGGCGCTACCGAAAATTCTGCAATTCCGCCTGCCTCTAGGCACTCGTCAGTGCGTTGATCCCTACGCAATCGAGAAAATACGCACCGGATTCGTCTTTCGCGAGCCCGTGAATGTCCGTCCCGAATCCCGGATAGCGCGCATTCAGGTCGCGCGCGAACTGCAGATAGCGAACGATCGTCGCGTTGATGCGCTCACCCGGTATCAGCAGTGGAATGCCCGGGGGATACGGTGTCAGCAGTACCGCGGTAACACGGCCTTCGAGCTCGTCGATCGGCACGCGATCGATCGCACTGTGTGCCATCTGCGCGTACGCGTCGGTCGGCTTCATCACCGGTTCCATTTCCGACAGGTACATGTCGGTCGTCAGGCGGGCGATATCGCTTACACGATAAATCTCATGCACCGCGTCGCACAGCTGCCGCAGGCTCATCTTCTCGTACTGCGGAAACACTTTCAGGAACTCCGGCATCACGCGCCAGAGCGGCTGATTCTTGTCGTAGTCGTCCTTGAACTGCTGTAGCTCGGTCACCATCGTGTTCCAGCGACCCTTCGTGATACCGATTGTGAACATGATGAAGAACGAATAGAGCCCGGTCTTCTCGACGATGATGCCGTGCTCGGCCA
>JBDUCU010000265.1:0-2511 GCA_040003315.1 Burkholderiaceae bacterium
GGCCTGCAGCACGCGATCGCGAACTTGCTCGGGGGTCTCCACCTGTGGGTCGATCGGGGCGACCACGCCTACGAATATCCGCTGCCCCGGCTTCATGTACCTGCGTATGATGCCGAGCACGCGCTCGGGCTCGCGCTCGCCGGCGAGCGCGATGAAGAAGCTGCCGACGTTGAGCTCGAACAGGCTGGGCAGCAGCTCGGCATAGTCGACATCGGCGCTGTGCGTCGAGTCGCGATCGCCTCCAGGGCAGGTATGCACGCCGATGCGTCGTCGCTCGTCGTCGGAAAATCGCGCAAGCGCCAGGTTGTTGAGATCGATGAAGCTGTTGAGGAGATGGCCGGACGGGTCGATCTTCATCGCCAGGCGTGCCTCGGTGAAGTCGATCTGCACGCTGTGCGCGCCTTTCTCAAGGCAGCGGCGCACTTCGGTCTCGTGCTCGCGCAACAGGTCGTCGATGAACTGCTCGCGCGAGTACCCGGGGATGCCTTCGGCGGGATACATGAGACTGAGCGCCGAAGGCGAAATGACCGCCTGCTTGACCGGCTTGTTCGCGTAGCGCAACGCGACGTCGAGGTAGCTGTCGGCGTAGCGCTTGTAGCGGAAGGGCCCGTGCGTGAGCCGCGGCATGCGCCGCGTATGCCCGGCCGCGAATGGGATCTTGAAGCCGTCGGCCGCGGTGTTGTCCAGACCGTGCACGCAGTAGGTCCAGAAGTTGTGGTACTTGCGCTGCTCACCGTCGGTGATGACAGGCGAGCCTGTGGCCTCGAAGCGGGCGATGGTGTCGCGGATCGCGGCGTCGTACAAAGGTTCCAGCGCGGGATCGTCGCTGTCGCCTCTAGCCACGGCCTCGACCAGCGGCAAAGGCCTGGGGATGCTGCCGATGGGTTCGGTGGGTATGGACATAAGTGTGTTGGCCGGCAGGAATTTAGGCGGACGCCAGACGGGGACAACCCGAGTACGCATCTTAGACGACTGGCACTGCCGCGTGAAAGGCTGGGACGGAGGTGGTCATCCATCTTGACACATAGGGTTGCTCGAGCCGCGCGTAGACGGTAGCATCGCCGTGGTGGAGTTCGGTGGTTCCCTTTCTTGGGGAGTTCATGGTTCGTCGGCAGCGACGGTGGGCAGCGGGACTGGTGATGCTGGGCTTGGTGTTCGCCCAGATCGTCACGGTTGCGCATGCCTGCACGCTCGCCGTACCAATGTCGCAGACCACTGAATTCAGTCAGCCGGCAGACGACGGTATGCCGCCGGATTGCGCGGGGATGGCCAAGCACGGCTCTGCGGACGCCAAAGTCTGCGATTCGCACTGCGCCTACGGCCTCCAGATCGACGTGCCAACCGATGCGCCGGTTGCCGCCATATCGCCACAGCCGGCGTTGACGGTCGGTGACGTGTCGTCGCGGACTGTGCTGGGCTCGCTCGACTCGAGCTTCCTCCACGCCCGAAGCACCGCGCCGCCCGTCTCGCTTCTTTTCAGCCGCTTCCAGCTCTGATCTTCACATCGCGTTGAATACGGTGCGCGCTATCGCGCGCGCCGCGTCAAATCACGTCGATGTGGAGGTTATGTGCGAGGTTACGCAAGCAGTATCCGGGCTGCAGCTGCAGCCATCCATCGTATCGCCGCGCCCACTGTCGCGCTTTTATTGGCGTTGCAGTGGCCTACAGCCGCTTCAGCCGACGCGCCGTTAACACTGCCGGAGGCGCAACGCCTCGCTGTCGCACGCTCGCGCCAGCTGGTGGCACAAGACGCTGCGGTCACGGCTGCGCGCGAAATGGCGGTGGCTGCCGGACAGCTTCCTGATCCGGTCGCGACGTTGGGTATCAACAACCTGCCGATTAACACGCAGGATGCATGGAGCTTGACTCGCGATTTCATGACCATGCGCAGCGTCGGTGTCATGCAAGAACTCACGCGCACCGAGAAACGCGAGGCTAGGGCAGAACGCTTCGAGCGCGAGGCCGACAAGTCGATCGCCGAGAAGAGCGTCACGGTTGCAGCGATCCAGCGTGACACGGCGCTGGCGTGGCTCGATCGTTACTACGCCGAGGCGATGGCAGCGGTTGTCAGCGAGCAAAGCCGGCAAGCAAGGACCGAGATTGATGCCGCCGAGAGTGCGTATCGCGCCGGAAAAGGCAATCTGGCCGATGTGCTCATGGCCAGGAGCGCGCTGGTCGGGCTCGATGATCGCGCGAGCGAGCTGTCGCGCAAGGTGAGTAACGGCAAGATCACCCTCGCTCGTTGGGTAGGGGATGTCGCCGCAGCGCCATTGTCGGGTCCGCCATCTATCGACTCGGTCCGGCTCGATCCGAGAACGCTCGACACGGATCTTGCCCATCATCCCGAACTGGCGGTACTCGCCCGTAAGGAAGACATCGCTGCCGCGGACGTTCGAGTCGCGCAGGCGAGCAAAAAGGCTGATTGGAGCGTCGAGTTGATGTACAGCCAGCGCGGGCCCGCCTACTCGAACATGATTTCGGTCAACGTCTCGGTTCCGTTGCAATGGGACC
>JBDUCU010000266.1:0-2504 GCA_040003315.1 Burkholderiaceae bacterium
CCGAGCGCGGCGACCGCATCGAGCGTCGCCGGCCAGTCGGTCAGATACGCATCGCCGGTGTAAGGCGTGGCATCGAATTCAACCAGGTCGCCCGAGAACAGAATCTTTTCTTGCGGCAGCCAGACAACGGTGTCGCCCTTGGTGTGACCGCGGCCGAGCTGCATGATCTCCACCTGCAGCTTGCCGAGCATCACCGTCAGCCGCTTCTCGAACACGATCGTCGGCCACGTCAGCCCCGGCACCGACTCGACCGCGCGAAACAGTCGCGGAAAACGCTCGATCTCGCTCTTCATGTCAGCCTCGCCGCGCTCGACAATCAAGTCATAAGTGTCGCGACTCGCGATGACGTGCTCGGCCTTATAGCCCGACGCGCCCAGCACGCGCACTGCGTGATAGTGCGTCAGCACGACGTACTTTATCGGCTTGTCGGTCACAGTGCGGATGTGCCGAATCACATCCTGTGCCATCACCGGCGTGGCCTGCGCGTCGATCACCATCACCGCGTCATCGCCGATCACGATGCCGGTGTTCGGATCGCCCTCTGTCGTATACGCGTACGCGTTGTCTGACAACTTGTCGAAGCTCGCCTGCTTCTCTTCGATATCGGCTTGGGATGCAAATTTCTTGTCCACACTCATTTAATTACCCTTCCTAGGCGGTGCGATCAAGCCGCCATGCCTGATACTTCAGTGCCAACACCGCGCCAGCAACGATGGCGGCCAGTGCGATGAACGAACCGACTGCGAGCGTCGACACCCCCGACAGACCCTGACCGATCGTGCAGCCGAGTGCGGTGACGCCACCGAACCCCATCAGCGCCGCGCCAACCAAATGATTGCCGGTGTCTTCGGTATCGCGGAACCCCTCCCAGCGGAACTGGCCGGCCACAAGTGCATAGGCCGCGGAGCCCGTGATCATGCCGAGGACCGCCGCGATGCCGATTGTCACCACCTTGCTGGTGTCGCTGAAGAACATTAGGTAGTCGATCGTGTAAGCCACGGGCGCCACGAACGATAGCGATTCCATACGGCCCGAGTTGGTTCTCAAGAATGCTTCCTGCAACGTGGTCGGATGTTCCTCAACGTGACCGAGGGTCCCGGAGATCGCCCAGGCAGCAACGATGATCGCGCCGATCCCGAGTCCGGCCAGCAGATTGTCAAACGTGCGGAAGTTGCGGTCACGAAAGACGAGGAAGAACAAGCCGGCCGACAGCAACAGGGCGAGACCCAGCTGCAGCGCAGACTTGGAAAGTCCAATGCCAGCCAACATCGATGGCAGGTCTTGCGTCGTCGTCAGCCGACCGCCCACCGGTTCAATGACGCCAACGCGAAACACCGCGAGCAATCCGCGCAGCGATATGTAGGCGACGATACCGAGCACCACTAGCACGACCAGCGACTTGAGGCTGCCGCCGCCCGCGCGCACCAGCGACTTCGAGCCGCAGCCCCCCGTCAACACCATGCCGAATCCGAACAACAACCCACCGATCAAATACGCGAGCGGCGTGAAACGCGGCGACGTGTAGAAGCTGTCGGCCGTGTCGATGACTCCGGTTGCCGCCAGCACGTTCGTGCCGAGTATCGCGACGGCGATCGCCAGCAGCCATTGCCGCATGCGTGTCCAGTCGCCAAAGCTGACAATGTCCGCGACGCTGCCCATCGTGCAAAAGTTGGTGCGCTGGCTGATCGCGCCGAATGCGAACGCAAGTGCAAATACGCTCGCGACAACGGTGGTCGCCATTGCAACCAGGTCACCCTGCGACGTCATTCAGGTCGCGTGCTATCGCGTCGCCGGCAAGCGCTCGCGCGCCACCTTCGCCGCTTCGCTCTCCGGATACTCCTTGATCAAGCGGCCGAGCGTGCGATTCGCTGAGCGCTTGTCGCTGAGCTGCAACTGGCTTTCGGCAATCGACAGCAATGCATCGGGCGCGCGCGTCGAATCACTGTAGCGATCGACCAGGATCTGCTGCGCGGCGATCGCCGACTTGTATTCCTTCAGCGCATAGTGCGAGCTGCCGATCCAGTAGTGCGCCACCGGCACGTACGGCGACTGTGGATAGCGCGCGACAAATTGCTGAAAACTCGCAAGAGCACCTTTAAAGTCCGACGCCCGAAACTGCGACAACGCCGCCTCATACGCCCCCTGCTCAGGACGTTCGACGGCAACCGGCCTCCCGTCGACGGTCACACTGGCCGGCTCCATTTTCTTCAGCCGCGCATCGAGATCTGCGAACAGATCGCGGTTGCGCTTCTGCAGTATTGCGACCTCATTGGTCAACGCCTCAACCTGTCCGCGCAGCCGCGCGATTTCCTGCCGCAGCATTTCGGTCTGGTTCGCAAGCTCGAGCTGATTGCGTTGAGCCGTCTCGAGCCGATCAAGCCGCGCCGACAGCTCCGAGTCCTTCTGCTGCAACGCGCGCTCCTGATCCGCCAGTCGCGCGCGCAACTCCAAAATGGCCTTGCGCGCGTCGCTATCGGAAAAAAGCTGCGCGTGCGCCGGAAAAA
>JBDUCU010000119.1:0-8346 GCA_040003315.1 Burkholderiaceae bacterium
GCAGCCGGCGGAGCCGCTTTGGTCGCCGACTTGGCCGCGGGCGTGGCGGGGTATTGAGCAAGTGCCGCCGAAGTGCCGGTGAGAAGGACGAACGCGCCAAGCACGCAAATGTCACGGCAGTCGACTGCAACAAACTTCTCGCGTTTCATGAGTATCTCCAGGTGATTGCCGGTGTTCCGGCGTTTAAAAAGGGTCGCATCGTCGCTATTCGGACCTCATTTCATCCGAATGAGCTCCCCGTGCACGACGACGGTTTCCATCGTCTCGTTAGTCCACATCCAGCAGAAGTCCTGCGCTGATGACGCCATAAAGATGGACGCGGCATCCGAAGTCTTGTCGATCTTGACTGGATATTCGACCGTACTGCCTCGGTGGAAGTGGACGTTGAAAGGCACCGCTGCCGATGCTTCGAAGTGGTAGCGCACCCGTTCATCGGACGCGAGGTTGCGGCATTCCTCCGCAATTTTTTTTGGCGAGATCTCGTGTCTGAACGCGTTGCTTTCCGCACGCTGCGCGGCCGCGCGCAAAGGGAGCGGAAGCGCAATGACCACGCTTACGCAGATCGCCAAGGCTTGACGACTGAGTGATTGAACCATATGGCGCCATTTCGCAGGATGGATTTTCACTACGGTGACGTGCTCGAACGTCTTCATGTCGGCTCTGTCATTGCAGCGCGCTCTTCGTAAAACCGATATCGCGCTACTTGCCCGTCTTTGCTTTTTCCAGTGGCGTGAAGCGCGCCTGGATCGGAGTCTGGTCGGCAAGCGTCAACGACACGACCACTTTCAGGTCGGGCGTGGATTCGAATTTACTAGAGCCTGCAAGCGCGTTTTCGCCAGAGGGCTCGAGCTTGACGTTCGCAGTGCTCTTGCCGGCCAGCACGGTTGCCGTTCCACCGGCACCCTTGGTTATGATTTTCTGGTGCTTGGCATCGGTCACATAGACCGTCAGCGCGTTTTCCTTGACTACCAGCTCGAGATGATGCTTGCCTGCATCCTTGATCTGGCCGCCGTTCGGACCAGTGGTCCCCTCGTCCGCAAAAGTGACCGACGCCAAGGCAAGCAGGGCCAGCAAAGGCGGTGCCCGCTTCAGCAGTGAGAGTCCAGTCGGAACTGTAGTTGCATCATGTCGCATGAACACTCTCCTTTCGAAAGTGATTGCAGAAGTTGGAACCAGGTTCGCGCAAAAAGTGCGGGTCGCGGCGCGTGGGGCCTCCTAAAACGTTTGTTGCGCATGCTCTTCGATCAGGCGCTTGAGTGGTTTTTCACCCCACAACCAGAACATGACCGGCGTGAGGATGGTGTCGAGAATCGTGGAACTGATCAGCCCGCCGAAGATCACCACGGCGACCGGATGCAGAATTTCCTTGCCCGGCTCGTCTGCGGCAAGCATCAGAGGGACCACCGCGAACGCCGCCACCAGCGCGGTCATGAAAACCGGCGTGAGCCGCTCGAGCGAGCCGCGTACGATCATGGGCTTGCCGAATTTTTCGCCCTCGATGGCGCACAGGTTGATGTAGTGGCTCACCTTAAGAATGCCGTTGCGCGTGCTGATGCCGGCGAGCGTGAAGAAGCCAATCATCGAGGCGACCGACAGCGGCTGCCCGGCAATCCATAGCGCAATGACGCTGCCGACCAGCGCAAGCGGAATGTTACCCATGATCATCAGCGATAGCGCGGCGGAGCGGTAGCGGGTGTAGAGCACGATGAAGATAAGCAGCACCGACATCACGGCAAGCAGGGCGATCAGCCGTGTCGCCTCCTCCTGCGTCTGGAACTGCCCCTCGAGGCTGGTGAAGTAGCCAGTCGGCAGGGGGTTGGCGGCGATTTGCTCGCGGATGCGCGCTACGATCGTGGCGAGGTCGGTGCCGTCGGAGTTGGCCGAGATCGCCATGCGCCGGCGCGTGTTGTCGCGCGAGATTTGGTTAGGGCCGTCGCTGTCCTCGATCTCGGCGATACGCGAAAGCGCAATGCGGCCGCCCGGCGTCTCGACCAGCAGTTGCGCCAGCGCCTGCGGGCCGCGTGCGGAGTCGGGCAGGCGCACCACCAGATCGAAGCGGCGACTACCCTCGATCACTTGCGCCAGTTTCTCGCCGCCTAACAGAGTTTCGAGCGCTTTCAATACTGCGGACGGTGTGACGCCATAGGCAGCAGCTTTCTCGTAATCAAGGCGCACCTTGAGCTGGGGGATCAGCACCGCCTTCTCGACCTGTAAATCGGTGACGCCCGGGATCGACGCCAGCCGGTCCCGCAACTGCGCGGCGAGGGCGCGCAACGTGTCGAGATCGTCGCCATAGACCTTGAGCGCGATCTGCGCGTTGACCCCCGACAGGATGTGGTCGAGACGATGGGAGATCGGCTGCCCGACGTTGACTACCGCCGGCAGCACGTTCAGATGGTTGCGGATATCCTGCAGCACGGCCTCGCGGCTGCGATGCGAGCGTTTCAGCTCGACGTCGATCTCGGAGTAATGCACGCCTTCCGCGTGCTCATCCAGTTCCGCGCGCCCGGTACGGCGCCCGGCCTGGAGGACTTCCGGCACTTGCTTGATCAGGAGTTCCGCCTGGGTGCCTATACGATTCGACTCACCGAGCGAGGTTCCCGGGTTGAGCAGCAGATTGATGGTGAGCGTGCCCTCGTTGAACGGCGGCAGGAACGAGCGCGCAAAAAACGGCACCGTCGCGGCGGCGATCAGCACTGCCGCAATGGCGGCCGCAAGCAGCAGCTTTGCATGATCGAACGACCAGTAAAGAACGGGCGTGTCCCATTGCTTGAGTTTCTTCACCAGCAGGCTGTATTCCTCCTTTGGCTTCAGGTTAAAACGCAGCGACCACCATGGTGTTTTCGCATCGTCGCCGACGGGGGTCGCGGCGCCCCTTGCGAGCAGGTAGTAGCACAGGACAGGGGTCAGCGTCGCTGAAACCAGCATGCTGGCAAGAATGGAAACGATGGATGCCACGCCGAGTGGCGCGAACAGGCGGCCCTCGATGCCGGAAAGCGCGAATAGCGGCACCAACACCAGCACGATGATGACCGTTGCGTAGACGATGCTGGACAGCACCTCCTTGGTGGCCGCAGCGATCACTTCCAGCGGCGGCTTGAACGCGCCATCGGCGACGTTGCGCTTGAGCCGCCGCAGGATGTTCTCCAGCCCGACGATGGCGTTGTCCACCAGGACGCCAATCGCGATCGCCAGGCCTCCGAGTGTCATGGTATTGATGGAGAGCCCCATCGCTTTGAATATGAGCGCAGTGATCAGGATCGACATCGGGATGGCGGTGAGCGAAATCAACGTGGTGCGCAAGTTAAGCAGGAACAGGAACAGCACCACGGCCACCATAATCGCGCCGTCGCGCATCGCCTCTTCGACGTTCAAAATCGAAGCCTGGATGAAGTTGGCCTGCCTGAAAACGACCTGCGGCGGCGACATGCCCTCCGGAAGCGATCGGCCAAGGTCGGACAGAGCGGTCTCGATTACTTTCGTGAGCTTCACGGTGTCCGCCGTAGGCTGCTTTTCCACCGACAGAATCACGGCGGGCGTGGCGTTGTAGCTCGCATCGCCGCGCTTCGCGCCCGCGGCAAACTTCACCTGCGCCACCTGTTTGAGTAGGATGGGCTGTTTTTCTTTTGCCATGATGGCGAGGTTCTGGAGATCGGCGAGACGCGAGGTGCGACCAATGTTCCGGATCAGATATTCGCGCGCGCTTTGCTCGAGAAACCCACCGCTGGTGTTGGCGGAGTAGTTCTTGAGCGCCCCTTCGATCTGCTCGAGCGTAACCCCCAGCGCCTGCATTTGCGCCGGATCGGGCTCGACGCGATATTGCTTGACCTCGCCGCCAATCGGAATGACCTGCGCTACCCCCGGGATGGTGAGCAGCCGCGGGCGCAGCACCCAGTCCGCATATTCGCGTACCTGCATCGGGTTCACGCGCGCCGGGTCGACTGGCAGCGCGATCAGCATGATCTCGCCCATGATCGAGGCAATCGGCCCCATTTGCGGTGCGATGCCCTCGGGCAACTGCTCCTTCACCAGGGACAATCGTTCGGCGACCTGCTGGCGGTTGCGGAAGATCTCGGTGCCCCAGTCGAATTCGACGAACACGAGCGAAAGCCCGATACCGGATACCGAACGCACGCGCGTCACGCCAGGCATGCCGTTCATTGCGGTTTCGACGGGAAAGGTGACCAGCTGCTCGACCTCTTCCGGCGCCATGCCGCCGGCCTCGGTAAGCAGCGTTACGGTCGGCTTGTTCAGATCTGGAAAGATATCCACTGTCATCTGCTGTGCGGTCAGCGCACCGTAGAAAATTATCAGCAGTGAAGCGGCCAGCACGAACAGGCGCTGTCTAATGCTCCAATCGACGATCAGGTTGAACATGGCGCCGCCGCCTCAACGCACTTGCGCCAGCGCCGACGCGCCTTGGACTACCATGCGCTCGCCCGCGGCGACGCCGTCGGTAACCGTGGCGTTGGTACCGTCGAGCAACCGGTAGCGCACTTTCCTCGGAACGAAAGTTTCCGCGCCGACGTGCACCCATAACACGGTATCGCCCGAGCTGTTCCGCGTGAGTGCTGCCAGGGGCACCGCGACCCCCTTGATCGTGTGTTTGGTCTGCGCCACCACCTTGAGGGGCTGGCCGACCGTGAGCGGCGGCGAGGGGGGCTTGATGCGGAACAGCAGCGGCAGCGCCTGCTCGCGCAATTGCTGCGCGCCACCAATGAATTCAAGCGGCAGTGCTTCGCCGCCGGCCAGCGCGCCGCTCGCGCTGCCGATGTCCGCGAGGATAATCGGGTCGTAGGCGAGCGCTTCCACCATCAATCGCTGCGGATCGACGATTTCGAACAACACTTCGCGCGCCTCGACGACCTGGCCGGCGATGGCCGACGCGGCGCTGACAACGCCCGATCCCGGCGCGATCAGCGCTTCGCGATTGTTGAGACTGCCCCCGACCGCCGCCTTTCTTTCAGCGAAGCTCGTCAGTTCGGCGCGCGCCGCGTCTATTTCCTTCTGCGGCACGCTGCCTTCGAGGGCTTCCAGCCGTTTGACTTTCTTCTCGGTGAGCGCGTGCTGCGCCGTGAACTCCGCGAGCTGCGCGCGCTGGTTCCCGAGCTCGATGGCGTTGGCGACCGGCTTGACGAAGGCGAGCACTTCGCCTTTGCGCACTTTCTGACCCAGCGTAGGAAGCCCCCGTGGGCCGGGCTCGATACGCCCGGGTTGACTGGATTGCACGCGGCCTCCGGCATTGGGGTCGGAGATTACTCGGCCATTGAGCTCGATGCTCTGCGCGAGGTCGCGAAGCTCCGCGACCACTGTGCGAATGCCGAGCTGGCGCTGCACGGACTTGGGCATGAACACGCCGCCATCCGGGAGGCGCTGCGGGGCGGCGCTTTCCCCTCCCCCAACGGGTGCGTAGGCTGCGGTACCCTTCTTTTCTGCGCCGTGGCCTTCGTCCGCCTGCACCGAGGTTGCAATCGCAAGTAACACCGGGACGACAACTACTGCAATGATCGCCAACGCCTGCGTCCCGCGCGTCATCCTGCGGCGCAGTAGCCACGCGATGCCGGCCAGCGCGACCAGACCACCGGCAATCCAGATTAGCCATTCGGACCAGACACGCGGGTGGCTGACGGCACCTAGCGGCGGGGAAACGTCGAGCGTGCCGTTGACAAGGTCGGTTTCATCAGCGGCCCGTATCGTGAACACCAGCGGGTACTGGCCCGGCTTCGTCAGCGCGGCAGCGGGTGCGGTGTAGATCCCCTCGCCGCTGGATTGCATCGTCGCCGTGAACGCGCCGCTCGCGATTTCGATCGCTGCATTGGTAACCGGCTCGTTGGTGGCAAAGCGATCGAGGTAGAGGGTGAGCTTTTCGCCTTGGAGCATCCCGACCAGCTCGAAAATCTCCGACTGCGCTTCGACACGCGGCGCGAGCGTGGCGGGGACCGCCGACGAAGGCGCGCCGTGACCGCCGTGACCTTCGTCACCAAAAACGGCGAACGGCAATAGCGCCAGCACCAGCGCCCATCCACATAGGTTTTTCATGGCAACACTCCAAGAGCCTGATTCAAACGGGCGACGGCGCGCGCAGCGTCGAGCGTGGCACGCGTGTAATTCAGTTCAGACTCGAAGCGCTCATTTTCGGCGCGCAGACGGCTGACCAGATCGAGTTCCCCGAGCGTAAAGGCCTTCGCCAGCAAGCGTTGCGTGTCGGCGGCGAGCGTGAAACGCGTTTCGGTCAACTGCACCACGGTACGCGTCTGATCCAATTCCCGGCGCGCGGCCTCAACTTCTGCGGCGACCCTGGCGCGTTCGAGCCCGAAAGCGGCGAGCGCCTCGATCAACTCCGCATTGGCGGCGGCAATCCGCGGCCTGTTGCGCGCGTCGGTGCCGAATGGCAACCGGAATCCCAGTTGAACGGAGTTGGCGTACGGTTCGCTGGGCGTGCCCCGCTCGCGCCGCACACCCAGCTCGAGCTCCGGATTGTTGCGGAGGCTTTGGGTGGCTTGCCTGAGCTTGGCCTGCGCGGTGGCCACCGCGCGTTGCAGCGGAGCGAGCAGCGGATGATCATCAAGGAGAACGGCATGCGCCGCGAGGGTTTCTTCGCCGCTGGGCAACGCGCTCAACCCCGTCAATACGCCGAACCCCTGCCAAGCCCTGAATGCCTTGACCTCGGCTTCGGTCAGCGCGGCGCGTGCCAGGCTTTCGGCGCCCTGTGCCTGATTGAGATCGACGCGCGCCAGATCGCCGGCCTTGACGCGACGCGCTACGTCGGCCGCGATCGCTGCTGCATCCTCCACCTTACGCCGCGCGAGCGCCAACTCGTTCTCGGTGAGCCGTGCTTGCCAATATGCGTCACGCACTTCCCCCGCGACCTTCAGCTTCGCCGCGGAAAGCGCGGTATCGTATTGATCGCGCTCGGCGCTGACGATCGCAGCCTGGCGTCCCTGTTCGCCGGGCAGCCACAACGGCAAAGCGATGCCGGCCTCCAATTCGCGCTGACCTTCGTTTCCGGTCAGCCGGTCGCTGCGGTAATTGGCGAACAGGCTGGGCGGCTCGGGAAACAAGGCCCGAGCGGCGTCATGCTTCGCCGCGAACTCTTCGGCACGCGCCGGCTGGGCCTGATACGTGGGCTGCCGCTCCCAGGCGCGTTCCACGGCGTCGCGCAGCGTGCTGTCGGCATACACCGGCGGCGCGAGCACCAGGAGCACAATGATGTAAACGCTTCTACGCATCGCCTCTCCCTCGTGTTTCGCCAGCCGCGGCCGTGACAACGACGAATCTTATGTGCGCGCGTTTCGCAGTTCGAAAACCACCAGCGCGGTGGCAGACCGCAGACATGTCCCGATTAGGCGCACGCCTTGCATGTCGTCCACCCGCGCCAGAATCGGAAATGGGTAAAACAACTGCGTATTGCACGTTGGACCTCGCCGCTCAAGTGACTTGGCAACCGCAAGCGCCAAAGCGATGCGATACCGCGGCCGTAGCACGGCCGGTGCTGGCGCGTCGAGTCGCGACGACTCGACGCTACGCCAGCGAGCTAGACGAGGAAACTACGAGGTGGGCGCTCGAGGGAGCCGGGCGGGTGCGACGGCAATCGATGCGTCGCAAAGGGAGTCATCAACCCGTGATGATTGGTGGTAGCAAGCGGCAACGCGCCGTCCGCGGCGAGCGCCGGGCAACAACAAACGTCAGTACAGGTATCATGCGCCGCGCTGGCCGGTCCCGAATCATCACTCTGCACCACAGCTACGCCACCGTTCTCCTGGTGCTCGTGCGCGGCGTGACGGACATCCACGTGCAGGGCGCTTACCGCCTCAGCGTCAGTCTTGGCGAGCAGTCCGATCGCTGCGGCGCCGTGGTAATGGACTGCCGGCTTCGCGACTGCTTGCACGGCCTGCCAAGGCAGCACCAGGACGAGCAGCATTACCGCAAGCTTGCGTATACGGACGGACATGGGAGCCAAGTATAGCATCGGCCAGATCAGGTCAATTTGCGTCCGGGCGTCGCTGATGAAGAGACTGATCTCGCTCGGCTTCAGTCTGACTTCCCCATAGGATGTTTCTTGTGCGTCCCGTCGGGCGCACGACCGCCCCGTGCGTGGCAAACGAAGACGCCATCGGAGTACACGAGTTCGCCGCCTAGCCAGCCCTGTAGCCCCGTCAAGCAGACGACCAAAGAGCGGCCGCGAGATAACTCCAGCCAACTGTCAAGTCCGAGTTGGTGTGGATCGTCCACTGCCAAGCGTTAAGCCTACGAGCGCGGTGAGCAAGGTCAAACCCACTTTCATGTGCCTATGAACTCGCGCGTGGACTTCTTCTTTCAGTTGCGCGCGTCCCATGTCGTAGAGAC
>JBDUCU010000120.1:0-8268 GCA_040003315.1 Burkholderiaceae bacterium
CGAATCACGCAATGACACGTCGTGCACGCCGCGACCTTGCCGCATGCGTGTTCGATATCGACGTGGTGATCGAGCAGCGCGTCGGCGACCGATACGCCGGGTTCGGTTTCGAATTCGGCGCCCTGCGGGCAGATTTCCGCATGCGGCAGAACGGTGATCTTCGGCATTTGTGACGCTTAGCCGGCACCGCGACCGACGCTCTGGAGTTCGTCAAGGCGGCGTCCCGCGAGCGCTGTGCGAATCGAGCGATCCATCCGACGAGCGGCAAAGTCGTCGGTCGCCTCGGCCAGCGCCTCGGTCGAGCGCTTGATCGCGTCCACATCCTCGCCACGCGCACGGGCATCCAGCACCAACAGCAGCTCGTCGATGGCGACGCGCTCATCGTTCGAAAGCAGATCGGCGTCGGACGCAAGCGCAGCATGCGTCGCTTCGATCAAGCGTTCGGCGTCAACCCTGAGCTCTCGCAACCTTCGGACACGCATATCACCGTCCACCGCTCCGAATGAATCCTGAAGCATGCGGGTGATGTCTTCGTCGGATAACCCGTATGACGGCTTAACGACAATCGATGCCTGCACCCCGCTGGTCACCTCGAGTGCGTTAACGTCGAGCAAGCCATCCGCATCGACCTGAAATGTGACCCGGACTCTAGCCGCTCCTGCCGGCATCGGCGGCACGCCGCGTAACTCGAAGCGGGCAAGCGAACGGCAATCGGAAACCAGCTCGCGCTCCCCTTGCACCACGTGAATCGCAATCGCGGTTTGCCCGTCCTTGAACGTCGTGAATTCCTGAGCACGCGCCACCGGGATCGTCGAGTTGCGCTCGATGATCTTCTCCACCAGCCCACCCATCGTCTCGAGTCCGAGTGATAACGGAATCACGTCGAGCAGCAGCCAATCGTCGCCGGGAGCGCGGTTACCCGCGAGCAGGTTGGCCTGAATCGCCGCCCCCAGCGCGACCACCGTATCCGGATCAATGTTGGTCAGCGGCGACTGGCCAAAGAAAGTGCCGACGGCCTGTCGCACATGCGGCATGCGTGTGGCACCGCCGACCATCACCACGCCGTCGATCTGTGTGGTCGTCAGCGCGGCATCGCGTACCGCGTTGCGACACGCGTCCAGCGTCTTGAGCACCAGGTGCTGCGTCATCTGCCAGAACTCGCGACTGGTCAACGTCTGGTCGACGATTTCACCGGTCGATAAAACAGCTGTCACACGAGCTTCGCGCTCGACCGACAGCCGTTCCTTGACTTCGCGCGCCTTGACCAGCAATAGTCGCGAGTCCTGTGCCGACAGCGGCAACGGTTTCGAACGCTCTACCAGACAACAAAACACTCGTTGATCGAAATCGTCGCCGCCCAGCGCTGTATCGCCGCCGGCCGCAAGGACTTCGAACACACCCTTGGTGAGCCGCAGGATGGAAATATCGAACGTCCCGCCGCCGAGGTCGTAGACCGCGTAGACCCCTTCAGCGCCCTGATCGAGTCCATACGCAACGGCCGCTGCGGTGGGCTCGCTCAACAATCGCAGCACGTTCAGGCCGGCAAGTCTCGCCGCGTCCTTGGTGGCCTGCCGCTGTGCGTCGTCGAAGTACGCGGGTACCGTTATGACAGCACCCACCAGGTCGCCACCCAATGACTGCTCGGCGCGCTTGCGCAGTACTTTCAATATTTCGGCCGACACTTCAACCGGGCTTTTGACGCCCGCGACGGTCCGAAGCTGAACCATGCCGGGCGCGTCGACGAAGTCATACGGCATGTTCTCGATGTGCTGCACGTCGCTCATGCCGCGCCCCATCAGACGCTTGACCGAAACGACCGTGTTGCGTGCATCTGCGGCCTGCTGCTTCTGCGCGGGGTAGCCGACCGCCGTTGATCCATCAGGATGAAACTGGACGATCGATGGCAACAGCATGCGGCCTTCGTCATCGGAGAGCACGGCTGGAATGCTGTGGCGCACGGTGGCAACGAGCGAATTGGTCGTGCCCAGGTCGATCCCCACCGCGAGCCGGTGGCGGTGCGGATCAGTCGACTGCCCCGGCTCAGCGATCTGAAGCAGCGCCATCAGGCCGACGCATGATTGCCGCGCTGTGCTTCGAATGCCGCGGAGATCTCGCTTGCAAATTTTTCTATGAACATCAGCTGCCGCACCAGCGATGCCGCGAGTAAATGATCGGCGTCGACATCGAGCGCTCGAGCAATTTCGCCCAGCAGACGGTCACGCTCGACGGCCATGCCATCTTGCAGGGTCTGAAGAGCGCTTCGGTTACGGCTCGTACGCGCGTCGTCGAGCGCTTCGCGCCATTCGAGCTGCCGCGTCAGAAACATCGCCGGCATCGAAGTGTTCGATTCGGCGTCGATCGGTGTCCCGGCCAGTTCGCACAGATATGCGGCACGCTTGAGCGGAGACTTCAGCGTCCGATACGCCTCATTGGCGAGCGTTGCCCATTGCATCGCGACCCGGCCCTCGGAAGCAGTGCCCGATGCAAAGCGGTCGGGATGAACCTGAGCCTGCACGCCGCGATACGCGCGATCCAGTTCGGCGGTGTCGAGTCCGAACTGTGGCGTCAGGTTGAAAAGCTTAAAGTGGTCCGGAAGCTGGAGCATGGCCACGCGCCGGAACGCAGGGCGGATCAGACGTTGAAGGATTCGCCGCAACCGCAGCGGTTTTTTTCCTTCGGATTGTTGAATTTGAATCCTTCGTTCAGACCTTCGCGCGCGAAATCGAGCTCGGTGCCCTCGAGGTAGGCAAGACTCTTCGGATCGACCAGGATCTTCACACCGTGGCTCTCGAACTGACGGTCCTCCGGTTGCGCAACATCGGCGTACTCGAGCTTGTAAGCCATGCCCGAGCAACCCGTTGTGCGCACCCCGAGTCGCAAGCCGATTCCGCGGCCGCGCTTCGCCAAAAAACCTGCGACGTGCTTCGCGGCACGCTCGGTCATCGTGATCGCAGCCGATTGACTGTTGGAAGCTTCGCTCATGCCGCCTTCATCTCAGCCGCTTGAGGGTGCTTGGCGCGGTAGTCATCGATCGCCGCCTTGATTGCGTCTTCGGCAAGGATCGAACAGTGAATCTTGACGGGCGGCAGTGCCAGCTCTTCGGCAATCTGCGTGTTGCGAATCGTGCCCGCCTGATCCAGCGTCTTGCCCTTGACCCACTCGGTGACCAGCGAAGACGACGCGATTGCCGAACCGCAGCCATAGGTCTTGAACCGCGCGTCCTCGATGACGCCCTGCTCGTTGACCCTGATCTGCAGCTTCATCACGTCGCCGCACGCCGGCGCGCCCACCATGCCGGTGCCCACGTGTTGGTCGCTCTTGTCGAACGAACCGACGTTGCGTGGATTTTCGTAGTGATCGATAACTTTGGTGCTGTATGCCATTTTTTGCCTCTGCCTAATGTGCTGCCCACTGCACTGTGCTCAAATCAATTCCATCCTTATACATCTCCCACAATGGAGACATCTCTCGCAGGCGTGCCACCTGGCGGGTTACCAAATCAACCGTGAAATCGATTTCCTCCGGCGTCGTAAACCGACCGACTGTGAAACGGATCGAGCTGTGCGCCAGTTCGTCGCTGCGGCCCAGCGCGCGTAATACATAAGATGGTTCCAGACTGGCCGAAGTACAAGCAGAGCCCGATGATACGGCGACGTCCTTCATCGCCATGATCATGCTTTCGCCTTCGACGAAGTTAAAACTCGCGTTCAGATTGTGCGGTACGCGGCACTCCCAGTCACCGTTCAGAAACACCTGTTCGGTTTGCGAGATGCCAGCCCATAAGCGGTCGCGCAACATACGTATCCGCTCGTTGTCGGTAGCCATCTCCTCGCGCGCAAGTCGAAAGGCTTCGCCCATGCCGACGATCTGATGCGTGGGCAAAGTACCCGAGCGCAGACCGCGCTCGTGCCCGCCACCGTGCATCTGGGCTTCCAAGCGTACGCGCGGCTTGCGTCGGACGAACAGCGCGCCGACGCCCTTAGGCCCGTATGTCTTATGCGCTGAAAACGACATCAGGTCCACTTTGGACGGCGCCAGATCGACCACGACCTTGCCAGTCGCCTGGGCTGCATCAACGTGGAACACGATGCCCCGGGAGCGGGTCAGCTCGCCGATCGCGGCGATATCCTGGATGACACCGATTTCGTTATTGACCACCATCACCGAGACGAGAATCGTGTCAGGCCGAAGCGCCCCTTCGAGTTTGACCAGGTCGAGCAGACCGTTTTCCTGCACATCGAGGTAAGTAACTTCGAAACCGTCGCGCTCGAGCTCGCGCATCGTGTCGAGTGTTGCTTTGTGCTCGGTCTTCACGGTGACCAGGTGCTTGCCCCTGTCCTTGTAAAACCTCGCAACGCCTTTTAAAGCCAGGTTGATTGATTCTGTCGCACCCGAGGTCCAGATCAGTTCGCGCGGATCACAGTTCACCAACGCAGCCACCTGTTCGCGCGCCTGGTCGACCGCCTTCTCGGCGGTCCAGCCAAACGAATGGCTGCGCGAAGCTGGATTGCCGAAATTCTCACGCAACCACGGAATCATCGCGTCGACCACGCGCGGGTCCACCGGCGTCGTGGCTGAGTAATCGAGATAGATCGGAAGCTGCATCGTCACCCTTGTGCCTGCTCGCCCGCAACCGGTTTGCTGCCTCGACTCTGCAGTCGGCTGTCGTGCAGCACGGCAACGGTCGAATTCTTGGTTCTCGCCTTTTGTCTTTGCTGCTCGACCAAATCCGCCAACGTGACCGAATTCAGATAGTCGAACATGCGGCTGTTCAGATTCGCCCACAGATCGTGTGTCATGCAGCGCTGATCGTCGTGGCAATTTTCCTTGCCGCCGCACTGCGTCGCATCAAGCGGTTCATCGACCGCAAAAATGATGTCGGACACCGTGGTCTGATCCATCGATCCATCGAGCTGATAACCACCGCCAGGCCCGCGCGTGCTGGCGACTAGCCGGCGCCGGCGCAGCTTGCCGAACAACTGCTCCAAGTATGACAACGAGATCCGCTGGCGTTCGCTGATTCCGGCCAGCGTCACCGGGCCTTCATGCTGGCGCATCGCGATGTCGATCATCGCTGTGACGGCAAAGCGTCCTTTGGTGGTCAGTCTCATAAAATCTGCTCAGATGGATGCGGTAATTCAGACCGGCTGCCGCGTCAAAGATTCCCGATTAAATTAGTCGGGAATTATACGGGAGTCTGCCCCGCAGGGTCAATCAGCAGTCTTGGCTGGGAAGGGGCGCAACGAGTCGCGACTGATTAGCGAACGCTTCTCCGCACACGCGGAGGAAGCAGCGCGATCAGCAACACACCAATCATCTGCCACGGCAGCGCGCCGCCGGAAGGCGCGTTAGCCGAAGTGCTCGGCGCCGGAGCGGTACCGGTGGGAGGAGTGGAGGCAGGTGCCGAGGCTTGCAGCGTGCCAAACAGAGGAATCTGCGCCGGCGCCGCGCTAGTGGTGCTCTGCAGGGACAGCGACGCAGCGCGCCCGACGTCCGTGCCCGCCACAGGCCGGAACTGAATGTTGACCGTACAACTTCCTACACCGGACTGCAGAGTTGTTGCCTGACACTGGGCGGCAGTCACGCTGTAGTCGTCGGCATGCTGACCAGCGGCAATCTGCGCCGCGCCGTTGATGGCGAAAACCAGCGGCAGGGTGCCCGTGTTAGTCACCGTGATTGTTTGCACGGAAGTGGCACCCACAGCAGTCGGCGGAAAAATGGGGCCGGGAAATGGCAGATAGGTCAGCGTCGGCGCGGGGGTCGGCATGTTCGCGATGTATACGGCCAAGTTTGCGAGCATAGCGTCGCTGAATGTGCCAACTGGGAACAGGCCATCCATACCCGTGGCCTCAGTGTCGAGGTCAACGCCATCAAGTGCAGCCTTCAGCGCCGCCAGAGACTTCGTATAGTTGAGGCCGGGAGCCGGCTGAAGCCGCTGCGCGATTTGATTGCGAATCGCCTGCAACCCCTCTGCGCCCGGAGATTCGTGGCAATCGCCGCAGGCGGAGTTATTGAACAGCGTCTCGCCATCTAAATAGACGGCTTGCCCTTGCGCGACGGGCGCTGTCAGCACGGCCAGCGCGAATCCAACGATTTTCGCCTTGCTCAACATGTCGCCCACCTCTCCAGCAGCAACTCATTGTCGGTGAACGACAGGCGATTTCTGATCCGCTGTACGCCCTAGCGCCGATCACCCGAACGAGCTAGCGAGAACCGCCGGTCAGCGCCTGCGCAAGATCACGCTTCAGGTCGGCCACCGACTCCAGCCCCACCGCGATGCGGATCAGCGCCTCGGTGATCCCGGCTCGCTCCCGGTCCGCCTGCGAAATCCGGCCGTGCGTGGTGGTTGCTGGGTGCGTGATCGTCGACCGTGTGTCGCCGAGGTTGGCCGTGATCGATATCGTGCGCACCGAATCGATCACGCGCCAGGCGCGCTCGCGCCCAGACGCCGCATCGGCTTTGACCTCAAACGCCACGACGGCGCCTGGCTGCGAGTGTTGCCGACGCGCGAGCGCGGCCTGCGGATGGGATTCAAGTCCGGGGAAAAACACACGATCCACTTCCGGTCGCCGCTCGAGCCACTGCGCCAGCTCCTGGGCCGAATCGCTTTGCGCGCGCATCCGTATCGCCAGAGTCTCGAGGCCTTTGAGCAAAACCCATGCGTTGAACGGCGACAGGCTCGGGCCGCTGCTACGCAGAACAGGTAGCACCTGCTCGCGGATGAACTGCTTCGAGCCGAGAACTGCGCCGCCCATCACGCGGCCCTGCCCGTCCAGATATTTGGTCGCCGAGTGAATCACGACGTCGACGCCGAACTCCAGAGGGCGCTGCAGTGCAGGCGTGCAAAAGCAGTTATCGACGACCGTCGTCGCACCGGCTGCACGGCCGAGTTCGCCAAAGTCTTGCAGATCGACAATCTCCATTAACGGATTGGACGGTGTTTCGCAGTAAAGCAGCCGCGTGCGGGCAGTGATGGCGCTGCGCCAGGCCTGCAGATCGGTCGCGTCGACGTAGGTCACGGTGATTGCAAAGCGCGACAGCAGATTGGAAAACAACTGGATCGTCGCGCCGAATACATTGGCTGCGCAGACCACATGGTCGCCGGCACGAAGCGTCGCGATGCAGGTGGCCATAATCGCGGCCATGCCAGATGCCGTTGCCAGACAGTCCTGCGCACCTTCGAGCGAGGCAAGGCGCTGCTCGAACATCGTTACAGTCGGATTGGTAAAGCGCGAGTAGACGTTGCCGGGTTCTGCCCCCGAAAATCTCGCGGCCGCCTGCGCACAGTCGTCAAACACGAAGCTCGACGTCAGAAAAACCGCTTCACTATGTTCGTTGAACCGCGTCCGTTCGGTGCCCGCGCGCACGGCGCGGGTTGCAAACGCAGGCAGTGGATCGATCGGCTCGGACATAAAAAACCCGCCTCACTGTGTTCTCAGCTAGGCGGGTGCGTCACAGACTCGGCGTCACCATCGCTTTAGCCGAATTTGTTAAGCGCCCGCAAGCTGACTCAAATCGGCGCGATGCGAAATGATACCTGCGTGAGTGGATCCGGGCTAGTCCGCCTGCGCAAGGTTCAGATTCAGTTGCGAGTAGGGATCGCTTTCAGCGATCGCCGCCAGCTCGCGCGCAGCTTCGAGCCGGTCCAGATATTCGGGTGTTACGTCGCCGGTGACGTACACGCCATCGAAGCAGCTTGCTTCAAAATTTTTCAAATGCGGCCCGAGCTCGAACACCGAGCGCTTCATCGCGTCGATATCCTGGTATACGAGTCCGTCGGCTTCGATCAAGCGCTGAATCTCCTCATCGGAACGTCCGTGCGCAATCAGTTCCTGACGGGTCGGCATGTCGATGCCATAGACGTTCGGATAACGCACGGGCGGCGCCGCCGATGCAAAGATCACTTTATTCGCGCCCGCCTCGCGGGCCATGTTGACGATCTCGCGCGATGTAGTGCCGCGCACGATCGAGTCGTCGACCAGCAAGACGTTCTTCCCCTTGAACTCGGTGGGCAGCGCGCTGAGCTTCTGCCGGACGCTGCGCTTGCGCACCGCCTGACCGGGCATGATGAAGGTACGCCCAACATAGCGGTTCTTGAAAAACCCCTCGCGAAATTCGAGCCCGAGCTTGGCCGATAGCTGCATCGCCGCCGGGCGCGAAGTCTCAGGGATCGGCATCACGACGTCGATGTCGCCGGTCGGCAATTGCCTGCCAATCTTTTCGGCGAGATATTCGCCCATCTTGAGGCGCGAGCTGTAAACGCTGACG
>JBDUCU010000121.1:0-8240 GCA_040003315.1 Burkholderiaceae bacterium
TGACCTCTTGCATGCCATGCAAGCGCTCTCCCAGCTGAGCTATACCCCCACACGCGAGGCGCGGATTATAGCTGCGCAGTGAACGATGCGGCCGCCGGCAATTGGCAGCGGCCGTGTTTAGACAAAACGGTGCTCGATTGACCGCCTGTCGCGCGGACTACTGGGTCTTGGCGTAGTCCAGCATGCCCTGAAAATTTTGTTTGTGATGTTCGCGTTAGCGCTGAATGTCTTCATGCAGGCAGAGAATGTTGCCCTCCGGGTCGGTGAACCATGCGGCTTTTTCTGCGCCCAACACACATACGTGCTCGACCGTCTTCAATCCAGGAAAATCGTAGTCGGCAAACACTACTCCACGTCCCTTGAGCTCGTCGATCGCAGTCCGGATGTCGTCGACCCGGAAGCTAACCGCGGTGTGCTCAGCTTTGGTTCCTTCGGCTTTTGGAAAGAGTGCGATCTGTGTACCACCGCACTGATAGACAAACTTGCCATCCGGCTGAGCCCCGACCGTTTCGAGCTGCAGTGCCTGCTCGTAGAAACGACGCGCCCTGGAGAGGTCCTTGACGGGCAACAGGCAAGTCACTTGCGATGTGCGCAACGCGTTCATAAGTCGACCGTCCTTGACGCTTGAACCTATACTCTGCGACGTTCAGTAAGGCGCCGCAATGGGCAAAATTGCGTATACGCGTGACTTGTCATGACAACGCTGCTGACTGCGAGCGATTACCGTCAGGGCGTGTCAATCCTGCAGGAGATGAGCACTGCTGCGGGCACCGAAGGGGCGTTCGCGCCGCGCGGAGTGGAGTTGCTGGCGCGCGCGGTCGCATCCGAAATCACGACGTTGTCGGTCTGTCACCTGGCCAGCGGGCGGCGCGAGGTCGTCGGTACGCCGACGGGCGCCATCAATGCCGCCGACCGCGCGTGCTTCGACCATTTTTTCAATGCGCATCCTCTGGTTCGCTACCACGCTTACCGGCGCGGACCGGATACGCACCGGATCAGCGATTCGATCCCGTTCAGCCGATTTCGGGATACGGCGCTTTACAACGAGTACTACCGCCGAATCGGCATTGATCACGCTGTGGCAGTGCCCCTGCAATTCGACGGTGACATGCTAGTCAGCTTTGTGCTGAACCGGCGCCGCCGCGACTTCAGCGCTCGCGAGCGCGCACGCCTCGAGATGCTGCGCGAAGGATTGAGCGCGCTATACCGCCAGTCGGTGCTGCTGCAGAAATTAAAGACTCGCGCGCTCGCAGCCCTTGATCGATGGGAGCTGACCCCACGTGAGCGCGACGTGATGCACTGGCTCTCGCACGGCAAGACCGATGGCGACATTGGTGAAATCCTCGGCATCAGCGCACGCACCGTGCAGAAACATCTGCAGCGTATCTACACCAAGCTCGGCGTCGAGACGCGTACCGCAGCGGTGATGCGCTCGCTGGCCAGCTAGGGCGCCGCAGAGCGGGCCAGCACCGCATCGATCCGTGCCAACGTCGTCTCCTTGCCAAACAACTCCAGAACCGCGTCGACCGAGGGCGTGTGCGTCCGGCCGGTTACTGCGACGCGCAGTGGCACTGCCACCTGCGGCATCTTTAACTTCAGATCCGCAACAATCTGCTTGATCACGGCATTGAGGATGCTGCGCTCCCAATCAACGCTCGGTGCCCGCGCCCGAAACGCCTGCAAGACCGCTCGGCCCGATGCATCGAGGCTCTCGCGCAGCACCGTCTCGTCAAACGAAGGGGGCTGATAGAACAGCAGCGCGCCTTCTGCCAGCTCATTCAGCGTACTTGAGCGACCCTTCAACAGCGCGACGACTTTCGGCAGCGGCGGGCCCGCCTCTATCTGTCCGCCTCGGCTTGCGATGCGCGGAGCAGTCAGCTGCGCCAGCCGCTCGTCATCGGCCTCCTTGATGTATTCGCCGTTGAGCCACATCAGCTTGTCAAGGTTGTACTGCGCCGGAGCGCGGTTGACATGCTGCAGGTCGAACCACGCGATCAATTGCTCGCGCGAGAATTTCTCCGCGTCTCCGTGGCTCCATCCGAGGCGCGCCAGGTAGTTGAACAAGGCCTCGGGCAGAAAACCGTCAGCGTCGTACTGCAGGACGCTGACTGCGCCGTGGCGCTTCGACAGCTTGCTACCGTCGGGTGCCAGAATCAGTGGTAGATGTCCAAACTGTGGAGGCGTCCAGCCGAGCGCGCGATACAAGTTAATCTGGCGCGGGGTGTTGTTGATGTGTTCCTCTCCCCGCAGCACGTGTGAGATTCGCATATCGGCGTCGTCCACCACAACGGCGAAGTTGTAAGTCGGCATACCGTCGCTGCGCGCGATCACCAAATCATCCAGCTCGCGATTCGAAATTTTGATCAGTCCCTTGACCAGATCGCTCCATCCAATATCACCTTCATCGGGATTGCGAAAGCGGAAGACCGGGTCGACGCCGGCAGGCGGCTGCATGCCGTGCGCGTGTTCGGGTCGCCACCGGCCGTCGTAGCGCGGCTTTTCATTGCGCGCGATCTGCGCCTCGCGCAACACCTCAAGCTCGGCCTTGCTTGCATAGCATCGATAGGCTCGACCGTCGCTGAGCATCTGATCGAGCACCTCGCGATAACGCGTGATCCGCTCGGTCTGACGTACGGGGCCCTCGTCGTAGTCGAGTCCAAGCCATTGCATGCTTTGCAAAATCACCTGCACCGCGTGCTCAGTCGAGCGCTCGAGGTCGGTGTCTTCGATCCTCAGGATGAACCTGCCGCCGTGATGCCGGGCGAACGCCCAGCAAAACAGCGCGGTCCGCGCCGTGCCGAGGTGCAGCATGCCGGTGGGGCTCGGCGCGATCCGCGTTCTGACTTCCTGCATGGGAGCATGGTAGCGGTGACCACCACCGATCCGTCGATTAGTCGGCAGTCACCACGCTGTCGGTTGAAAGAGCCTCAAGACAGTGATGCGGACGCACCAGGCCTTTAGATGCATCTTCAACGGCACTTGCGCGAATTATTGGAGCCTGCGGCCGGACCCCGCCGAATATCGTCGCAAACGCGACGTCGGCAGCATCGCGACCGGTGCCGAAGCGCACCAGACCCATCGGGATCGCCGTGCCCGACGGATCGAAGATGTACCACCGGTCGCCCAGATAGGCTTCGACATAAGCATGAAAATCGGGCGGCCCCAGCGCAGGGTTTGCGCCATAGTCGGTGCCGGTCGCAAAGCGCGCAGGAATATTCAGTGCGCGGCAAAGGGCGATCATCAAATGCGTGAAATCCCGGCAGACACCAACCTGCTCGATCAGCGTATCGACCGCAGAGGTATTCGAGTTCGAAGAATTGGAAGTGAACGCGATCCGCCGGTTGACCCAGTCGCGGATCACCTGCACGCGGCTGTGGCCCCACGTGACCTGGCCAAATTCATTGTTCGCCAACTTGAGCAGCCGATCAGATTGGCAGTATCGGCTCGGGTAGATATAGCCGATGACCTCCGGCGGCAATCGGCTCACCGGTACCTCGGCCAGTCGCGATGGGTCGGCGCGATGGTGCGTCATGTCGACCGTGGCCGAATACTTCACATTCAAGTTACCCGGGCCGGCGCGCAGTCGCATATAGCGGTTGCCAGTGACCGGATCCGTGTGCATCTGAGGTGAAACCGGTTGACTGATTGAAAGGCTTTCGGCCGAGATCACCTGGCTGCGCGTATGCGCTGCGTGAATATTGAACACGAAATCAGCACCGTACTGGTCGATCTCATACGTCAGCTCCACTTGCAAATCGAGGCGAATCATTGGGCCATGCTAAACGTTCTGATCGAGTGCGGCGAGCGCCACGGATTCCGGCTCGCCGATCAGCTGGAGCATCACCTATCAGCGGACTTGCCGACTGCACCACCGGTTGCGAGAGGCGTCGCCGCCGCGCCCACGGTCTGATCGTCAGTCGACTCCGACGACCGGTTGTTGTACGAAAGTATCCACTGGAACACGCGGTCGACGACTTCGATCACCGCGTAGACGATGAAGAAGCTGAAGAGCACGTCGGACAGGAAGTGCGCGCCTTGTGCAATCCGTGCGAGGCCGAAGATCATGCCTGCGATCAGGCCGATCGCGAGCCAGCGCCGGCGCGCGCGGGCAATGTTGATACTGCGCAACCGGCCAAGCGCCAGCAGCGCAAACGCGCCCGCGGCGTGCCCGCTGGTAAAAGCACAATTGGTTCGACACTGCGCGCTGATTTCGTACGGCGGCGTGTAGCGAGCCGTGCCGCCGAACTCGGCGATCGCCACAGGGCGCGCACGGCCCCAGTGCTCCTTCAGCAGCGCGTTGACTGCGACGCCTACGCTCAGAGTTCCCGCCACGAACAGGAATACCATGCGCAGCCGATGAACATGGAGCCATCCTTTTCTGACAAAGAGGCTGGCGATCACGCTGATCAGCAGCATCACGAGTGCCAGTCGCGGAATCCACAGACCCACGATATACAGCGTCCGGACGATGTTGTTGCCGCCCCAAGCGAAGCCAACGCCCGGCTCGTAGAACCAACCGCTCACAGCCACGTCAAAACGGGGAAACACGACAAAGAATGCGAGCGACAGCAGAGCCAGCGAGGCGATGATCCCCACTTCGGCACGCGTCGAATCCGGCCGACGATCAGCGCTGCGATTCATAGCCTGCGAAACCATCGAGCCGCCATACGTCGTAGTGCAGACGGTGTTGCCGCGACAGCGGGACATCGATTGTCGTCAACTGCTGAGCGCGGCGGAAATGCCGCGTGATCGGCGTGGCGTCACCGTCGATCAGCAGCAGCGCGTTGCTGCCGACCTTGTCCTCTAGATGCGTCACCAACTGGTAATGGTCGGTCACTTCATGGCGCGGGTTCCACCGCACCAAGCGCGGCGACAAATCACGCAATTCGTATGCGAGATGAGCAAGTACTGTGCGGTTGTCTGCCAGTAACAGCAGATCTCGATCAGCCATGAAGAAAGGCCGCACGCGCTCGGCCACTTGATCCCAGCCACGCATGCGCTGATAAGGATCACCCCATTTTTGAGTGTTGAAACTGCGCGCAACAGCCGGCCAGTGATAGAGCGCCGCGGCGAGTGCCACATTCAGTGCCAGCGCAGTCGTCAAGACGGCACGTGAGGTACGCGTCGACCACCGCGCCGTCGCCCAGGCGGCCATTGCAATCGACGCAGTCAGCATCGCGGGCGCAGCCCAGTTCGCGTTGGCATCGGCGCGCAGCGACTGCAACGTCACGATCACCCACAGCGGAATGCTGAAAGCCAACAGTAGCCGGTAGCGCCGATCGGACCACCATTGCCTAACGCTGAACGCAAGCCCGACCAGGAGCAAACCCAGCAGCGGACCGAAGATCAATCCTTGCGCAGCAATGGTCTCGAGCAGATTGCCGTTGCCGAGTCGTCCCGATTGTCGCAGCGTGATATCCGCGGTATGGCCCAACGTCGCAAAGCCGTTCTGCGCATTCCAGATCCAGTTCGGCACGGCGCACGCGACCGCGACCAGTCCGGCTGCATAGAGGCGCGTTGATCGCAATCTGCTGCGCGCGCGCGGATCAACAGCCATGTGCAACGCGACCCCGAGCACGAACACCGCCATCGTGTACTTGGCAAGCATGCCGAGACCCAACGCGGCGCCCAGCAGCAGCCAATCGCGCCAGCGATCGGTCTCGATCGCACGCTGGTAGGCGACCAGCGACACCGCCCACGCGGCAAGCAGCGGCGCATCGGTCGTTGCCGCCATGCCAAGCCACATCGACAGCAGCGACAGCAGGAAAATCGTCGCAGCCCAGAATGCCACCCGTGCATCGAACAGGCGCGCGGCCAGCAAGAACACCGCGGCTGCTGCCAGCGGATACATCAGCATCGAAACAGCCTTGACTCCGACGACGCCATCACCGAAAAGCGCAGTCGACGCGGCGATCAGGGCAGCGATCAGCGGCGGCTTCGAGTAATAACCCCACTGCAGATCGCGCGACCAGGCCCAGTACTGCGCCTCATCGACATGCAGCGAAATATTGAGTTGCGACAGGGCAACAAACCGCCACAACATAACGAGCGCCGCGAGTGCGGCGAACAGCGCCGCGTAATGAAATGACGCAGGAGCCTGATCACTCCAGACAACGGTCCGCCCCGCCGCCAACGTCATCGGCTTTCGGACCGGACCGGCGCATGCCATCCGGCAGCCAGCTCGATTGCAGGGGTGGGGCGCACAACATAACTGCGGACGGCGCCAGCTTCAAAGTAAACGCGTGACAGCATCTCGGCCAGCACGCCGGTCAAGATCATCTGAAAGCCGGCAAGGAGCCCGAACAGCCCCACGAAAAGCAACGGCCTGGTCCCGATGTCGGCGCCTTGCGCAAACTTCAGCCAGGCCAAATAGAGCAGCGGGAAGATGGACGTGATGCACACAGCGACTCCCAGCCCACCGAAAAAATGTCCCGGCCGCGCGCGGAAGCGCATGAAGAACACAACCGAAAGAAGATCGAGCAGCACACCGAGCGTGCGCGACAGCCCGTACTTCGATACGCCGAGCAAACGCGGATGGTGCCGCACCGGTTCTTCCGCGATACGGCGCGGCGAGGTCACCATCGCCAGCCACGCCGGTATGAACCGGTGCATTTCGCCGTACAGGCGCACGTTGCGCAAAACGCTGGTGCGAAACGCCTTCAAGCTGCAACCGTAATCGCGCAAGCGGACACCGGTGAAGCGGCCGATCAGGCGATTCGCGATCAACGAAGGCACTTTGCGCAGCCAGAAACCGTCCTGGCGATCGCGGCGCCATCCGGCCACGCAGTCGAGGTCTTCCAGCAGCAGTCTTTCAACCAAGCGCGGGATATCTTTTGGATCGTTCTGCAGATCGCCGTCCAGGGTCACGATGACGTCGCCGCGCGCCGCATCGACACCTGCCTGCATCGCCGCGGTCTGCTTGAAATTGCGCATTAACTCTACGACCCTGACGTGCGGCCCGCACCGAGCCGCGGCTGCCGATGCGCGCAGTGTGGTGTCGTCGGTACTGCCATCGTCGACCAGCACAAGCTCCCAAGGATGTGGATAGTCGGACAACGCCTGGGCGATCGAATCGACCAGCGGCCCGACGCTCTCAGCTTCGTTATAAAGCGGGACCACAACTGACAGGTGGTGAGGCGGATTCGCCGGACCGACCACGTTTCGCGCAGCGAGCGCAACCGGTGCCTGCGGCATGACGATCATGGCGTGCTGGAAGCCGCAGATGCCGCCAGCGTCCCCCGCGGCAGCAGCAACGCGAGTGCTCCGGCCACCACCGAACTGGCGATGACCAGCACGTGAGTGGCGAGCGCTGCCGATAGCAGAGTCGCCAAGCTAGCTGACGAAGCCTGCATCGAAGCCTTCGCGCCAAGCGCCACTCCGGCCTCGTAAGTACCGAAGCCCGCCATGCCCTGCACCGGCAGGAACGCAGCCGCCTCTCCGCCAAGCGCAGCAATCGACGATGCCTCCAGTGACATCGATGTCAAGTCGTGCAGCAGCCACGCGATCGCGGTGAGTTTCAGTGCCCAATTCGCCGCGCACCACAGCCATGTGCGCCACGGACTCGCAGTCGCGCGCGCCAACGCGTCGCGCCAACGACCCTCCGTCACCGCACTTCGCTGCGGCGCGTGCGCCCAGCGCAAGACCGCCGCCAATACCGTGACCAGAGCGACAATGCCGAAGACACGCAGCGGCCATTCGAAATCGGGCCATGCGATCAATGCAATCACTGCGACAATACTGGCGTCCTGAATTCGGAGCCACGCGAGCGTCACCAGTCCGCGATGAAGCGGGATTCGCAGCTCGCGTGCCATCAACAGCGGCAACGCGGCCTCGCCGGCGCGAAACGGCATGATATTGACCGACATGTTGTGCAAAAGAATGATGCGCAGACAGTCGCGCAGACGCACAGGCCACTGGCTGCGCAGCTCTTCATAAAGCCGCATGGCTCTGAACAAGTAGCTGATGAGCAACGCAGCGACCACACCAACAATTGTCCGCGAATCCACCTCAGCAACAATACGGCCCATAGCGTGCAGGTCGATGATGCGCACGATCCAGACCAGCAGAACCGCCGTTAGCAGCACCACTGCGACGCGCACCCACCACACAGACTTCATTGCGTCACTTTACTCATGCTTGAGTTTCTGCGCTGAGCGTCTTGCCAACTCGCATCGCCTCACTCGCAGTCGCGTGGTGGGTGGTACAGGGTTCGAACCTGTGACCCCTGCCGTGTGAAGGCA
>JBDUCU010000029.1:0-26698 GCA_040003315.1 Burkholderiaceae bacterium
GGCGTGCTGGCGGTGACCTTCACCAACAAGGCCGCCAAGGAGATGCTGACGAGGCTGTCTGCGATGCTGCCGATCGACTTCGGTAACCGCACGCGTGGGATGTGGATCGGCACGTTTCACGGGCTGTGCAACCGGATGTTGCGGACTCATTTTCGCGATGCAGGCCTGCGGTCGACCTTTCAGATACTCGACACCGCCGACCAGCTCGGCGCGATCAAGCGGCTGCTGAAGTCCAATAACATCGATGACGAGCGCTACCCGCCGCGCAACCTGCAGCTGTTCATCAACAACGCCAAGGAGGCCGGGCTGCGCGCCGGCGCGGTGGAAGTTAACGACGATTACAACCGCAAGTTCGTCGAACTCTACGCACTGTACGACGCGCAGTGCAATCGCGAAGGTGTGGTCGACTTTGCCGAGCTGCTGCTGCGATGCTACGAGTTGCTCGATTGGAACGAAGTGCTGCGCGAGCACTATCAGAGCCGCTTCCGCCATGTGCTGGTGGACGAGTTCCAGGACACGAACCGTCTGCAGTACGCATGGCTAAAGCAACTTGCCGGCGCCAGCAACGTTGTCTTCGCGGTAGGCGACGACGATCAGTGCGTCGTTGCGGGGACCGAAGTGGCGATGGCTGACGGATCGGTCAAGGCGGTTGAACAGATTCGCGTGGGCAATCTCGTCAAGTCATGCGTTGGGGGCGGCAAGATCGGCGCGGCGCGCGTCTGGCGCGTCCACTTTCGGACCGAGCAGACCCGGCTCGTTACGATTCGCACGCAGCGCGGCAAGACGCTGACCACGACGCCGGAGCACGTGCATTTCGCCGGCTATGCGGTCGGCCACATGCCCGCGCGCTATTTCCTCTACATGATGATGAAGCCAGGCGTCGGTTACAGGCTTGCGGTCGCGGGACACCGGCGCGCTCGCCATAGCAAGTATCTGCCGCCGGGATTTCGCCACCGCGCGAGAAAGGAAGGCGGCGAGCAGATCTGGATCATCGCCACCTACGAAGGTGCTATCGAGGCGCACGAGGAACTGGCGGTGATGTCGTTGAAGTACGGGCTGCCGATGCGTGCATTTACCGCCGGCCGCAAGCGCAAGGGCGAACCCGCGGTACCGCGCGAGTTCCTGGAACTGAATACGGAGCGCGCCGCGCGCTGGCTGCTGGCTGATCGCGGCCTCGCGTTTGATCACCCTGACGACCGCCGGCGTCCGTCGTTCGGCGATGAAGGCGACGTGATCATCAGCATGTGCAGCGACTCTCGCCGCGACAAGCCCGATCACCGCATCTACGCCCGCACGTGCATCGATTCAGCGATGCAGCACGCAGTGGAAGCGGGCTTCTCGATGAGTCCGATCACCGAAGGCAAGGGCGGCTGGGCGGCCAAGTTCTGGCGGCGCGACTACGGCGCAGCCATCGCCGACGCAACCCGCCTGCGCAAAATCCTCGGCGGTCGCCTGATACAGCGCGCGCGACTGGGAAAAGGGTACCTGCCATTGATTCAGGCTCAGTACGTGCGCGCGGGAATGGCCGTCGCCGACGGCAAGGGCGGATACGACATCGTGGCTGAAGTCGAACTGCACGACACCGAGTCGCGCACCATCTACGACCTCGACGTCGAGGATTCGCACAACTTTGTCGCCAACGGCATCTTCACGCATAACTCGATCTACGCGTTTCGCGGCGCCAACGTTGGAAACATGGCCGACTTCGAGCGCGAGTTCAAGGTGCGCAACCTGATCAAGCTCGAGCAGAACTACCGCTCCGGCGGCCACATTCTGAACGCAGCCAACGCGTTGATCTCGAATAACCAGCGCCGCCTCGGCAAGGATCTGTGGACCGACGCGGGCGAAGGCGAGCCGGTGCGCGTGTACGAAGCGCAGACCGATGGATACGAAGCAGTGTGGATGGTCGAGGAGATCAGAAGCCTGATCGCCGAAGGCCATGCCCGCAGCGAGATTGCGATCCTTTATCGGTCCAACGCGCAATCGCGCGTCATCGAACACGCTCTGTTCAACGCGGGCATTGCCTATCGCGTTTACGGCGGGCTTCGATTCTTCGAGCGCGCCGAGGTCAAACACGCGCTTGCCTATCTGCGTCTGATCGAGAACCCCGGCGACGACACCGCCTTTCTGCGCGTCGTTAACTTTCCGCCGCGCGGCATCGGTGCGCGCACGCTCGAGCAACTTGCTGACGCGGCGCGTACCGGCGGACAGACTCTTTACGCCGCAGTCTCAGCGATGACGGGAAAGGCGGGGTCTAACCTGGGCGCATTCGTGAGTTTGATCGGTTCGCTGCGCAGCGAGGGTGCTGAATTGCCGCTGTCGGAGATCGTCGACGCGGTGATTCAACGCACCGGCCTGATCGCGCACTATCAAACGGAGAAAGAGGGTCAGGAGCGCATCGAGAACCTCAACGAGCTGATCAACGCAGCCGCTGCGTTTGTCATGGAAGAGGGTTATGAAGCCGGTGCTCCGGGCGCCAAGAACGACGAGCAGACCGCGCAGCTGTCGCCACTCGCGGGATTCCTGTCACACGCATCGCTCGAGGCCGGTGATAACCAGGCGCAGGCCGGGCAAGACGCACTGCAGATGATGACAGTGCATTCAGCCAAGGGGCTTGAGTTCTTCGCCGTGTTCATCTCCGGGCTGGAGGAAGGGCTCTTCCCACACGAGAACAGCCTGAACGAGGCCGGTGGCCCGGAAGAAGAGCGTCGATTGATGTATGTGGCGATCACACGCGCGCGCCAGCGGCTCTACATCAGCTTTGCGCAGACCCGCCTGCTGCACGGTCAGACACGCTATGGAATCAAGTCGCGGTTTATCGATGAGCTACCGCAGGGTGCGGTCAAGTGGCTGACGCCAAAGGTGCGATCGGGGGGTCGCTTCGGTCAATGGCACAGTGCATCAAGCGATGTTGGGCGCAGCCCGTCGATGGCGAGCGCCCGGTCCAAAGCAACGCATGGGTATCGCATCGGCCAGTCGGTGCAGCACGCGCGATTTGGCGAAGGCGTTGTCATCAACCTTGAAGGCAGTGGCGACGACGCGCGCGCGCAGATCAACTTCGGGCCACAGGGTATTAAGTGGCTGCTGATCGCCGTCGCGAAGCTGGCCTAGCCGATCACCCGTTTACTGCGTTTCCTCGATCAAACTGCGGTAGATCGGATATTGCGTCGCATACCCGATGCTGATCACGATCAGAACCACCGGCGCAAGGAGCATTGACGCAAGCTGCGCCGAAGCTCCCAGCATCTGCAGGATCTGAGTCACGACAAAAACTGTGCCGAATATCAGTGTGAACAGCGCAGCACCCAGCGTCAGAAACGGCCAGCGATTGCGCCAGCACGCAAAAAACGAGAAGAACAACGCCTTGCCGAGAGGCTGCCGGTGCCAGGCCACGAGCTGAGGCGCTAACCAGGTCACCATCAAGATCGGCACGTAAAGAAGCGTGGCAACGAGAATCGCATCCCACGGAAAATTCTGACTCGCCGACACAGGATCGATTCGGCCATCGAGAATCTTCCAGTTGCTCAACTCATCGGCGGCCAGCAGCGAGACCAGCGACAGCAGAAACAGCATCAATCCGGCATTGACGAGGCCGAGCCGCAACAGTGCTTTGCGCTGCTGCGGGTCGCGCAGCGGCTCCGCCATCACTGTAGGCATCGGCATCACACCGCGCTCGGCTTCGCGCCCGGCCAGAGTAAGACCGACGGTGCCAAGCGGGATCAGAGTCAGAGCGATGGGCATCCCAATGAACGGCACCAACGTCAGCATTGCCATGCCCATCGTGTACAGAATCACGAGCGACGTGAAGGCAAATGGCTGGCGCCGATACAGCGCAAGACCGTCGCGCAGCCAGATCAAACCGGCGCTTGCAGGTAACCTTCTAACGATCATAGATTTCACTGAAATCCGCGCTTGTCAGCTCACCCACGGCAGCGACGTATCAGTTGTCCTGTGCCTGAGAATGCGTTCGAAATGAACCGGGTCGTGCGGGGTCAACAGGTGCGCAGGCCGCGGCAGATAAAAGTCGTAGAGGCGAGAAATCCAAAAGCGAAGCGCAGCCGCACGCAGCGATGTCCGCCAGCATTCATGCTCGGTTTCGTTGAGCGGCCGCGTGCTGTGATAGGCGCTCAGCATGGCATAGGCCCGCTCGGTGTCGAATTCGCCGGTCGCGTCCACGATGCACCAGTCGTTGATTGTCACTGCAAGGTCGAACAGCCATATCGAGCAACCGGCGAAATAAAAATCAATGACCCCTCCAATGTTAGGGCCGGCGGGATTGTTTACAAGCAGCACGTTGTCGCGAAACAAATCTGCGTGGATCGGCCCGCTCGGCAGCCTCTCGAAATTTGCACCGCGAAAAAACGAGTCCTGATAGATCAATTCCTCCGCGAGCGTGTGCATCACGTGATCCGGCACGTGCGGCTGCAGCTTCGGCACTGCGCTTTTCCACCAGCCGATCCCGCGCAAGTGCGGCTGAAAGGGTGCGAAGTCGCGGCCTGCAAGATGCATCCGCGCCAGGAATTCGCCCACCATTGCACACTGCACCGCGGTCGGCTTGGTCGTTGCCTTGCCGGGCAACCGCGTGACCAGCGCGGCTGGCTTGCTTTTCAGGTCGGACACCAGCGCGCCGGCGCGCGTTCGCTGCGGGTGGGGTACGGGCAAGCCTTTGCGCGACAGATGCTCCATCAGCTGCAGGTAAAACGGCAACTGCGTGCTCGTTAACCGTTCGAATACGGTCAGAACGTACGCACCAGTATCGGTCGTGACGAAGTAGTTCGTATTTTCGATGCCGGTATGAATTCCCTGCAGATCGACCAGGTCTCCGAGTGAGAACTGGCTTAGAAACGCGCTGACTTCATTGCGCGATAGCGCGGTAAACACCGCCATCGCGAGACAGTGCTAGTTCGACGGCTTTACCGGCTCGCCCGCGGGCGACGCCGGCGGCGGCAGCGGTGCGGGCGGTGTAGGTGCGGGGCGGCCGAACTCGAGGCGAAACAGATTGGGCACCGAAAGGCCGGGCGCCATTTGAGTCGTACCAAACGGCTGCTTGCCTTCGCGATTCGTCATCGTGTAACTGCGCGTGGTCCCGGCCGGTGTCACGATCACTTCGCTGATGCGGTTGGAGATACGGGTCTGTTCGATCCGCGTGGTGTTGATGGCGTCGTCGCGCTCAACGTTGATGGTATCGCCTGGGGTCGGCTGCAGTGCGTCCTCCAGGCTCGCTGGCTTAACCGCCCTGAGCTCGCGCGCATCGATCGCCTGCCGTTCTGCCGGAGACAGCTCGATCTTCGGACGCGGCGCGGCTGGCGCCGGCTTCGCCTTGCTTTCTGGCGGCATCGGTGGCGGCGCGGAACTCTGCGCGTGCGCCAGCATCGCCCACGGCAACAGCACGGAGAACATTGCGGGTTTCATCTTGCACACCTCACACGACCGTCACGCAATACCGTGCAAATTCTATAGATAAAGCATCTGTTCGCGCTCGCTGGCCGTTTGTGCAAACCCGCGCGCTTCATAGAAATCGAAGATCGCATTGACGACCGCATCGCTGTCATCGACGATTGTCATCATGTCCAGGTCGGTTGCACCGATCATTCCTTCGGCCACCAGCGTCTCACGCATCCAATCAATGAGCCCGCTCCAGAAGCGTGAGCCCACCAGCACCAGCGGCATGATCTTGCCCTTTCCGGTCTGCATCAACGTCAGCGCCTCGGAGAGTTCGTCGACGGTGCCGAAACCGCCCGGTAGTACGACGTATGCGGCGGCATACTTGACGAAGGCGACCTTGCGCGCAAAAAAATGCCGAAAACGCAGCGAGATGTCCTGGTACGGGTTGCCGTACTGCTCAAACGGAAGTTCGATATTCAGCCCGACCGAGGGTGACGCGCCCTCGTAGGCGCCGCGGTTGGCTGCCTCCATGATCCCCGGTCCGCCGCCGCTGATCACAGCAAAGCCAGCATCCGACAATTTGCGCGCGATCTCGATCGTCAGCTGGTACATCGGGGCATCGGGTGCAGAGCGCGCACTGCCGAATATCGACACCGCCGGCCGAATCTCGGACAGCCGTTCGGTCGCCTCGACGAACTCTGAAATAATTCCCCACAGGTGCCACGATTCGCGCGCCTTCTGGGCA
Organism: Burkholderiaceae bacterium; assembly: GCA_040003315.1. Classification (GTDB taxonomy): domain Bacteria; phylum Pseudomonadota; class Gammaproteobacteria; order Burkholderiales; family Burkholderiaceae_F; genus JACCZX01. The sequence goes on from JBDUCU010000029.1 coordinate 6,131, forward strand.
GTGGCGCGTTCCGGCATGGTCACCGCGCGAAGGCTCGGAATATTTTTTCGATGATCGAGCACTGCGTTCTCCTGATCACATGCGCCAAGTTGACGAACCCGTAAAAACTCTGTTGCTGGTCGACGGATCGAGCTATTTATACCGCGCATACCATGCGTTGCCCGACCTGCGCACTTCGAACGGCGAGCCGACCGGCGCGCTGCGCGGCTTCATTTCGATGCTTCATGTGCTTCGTCAGCAGGTCCAGGCCGAATACATGGCGTGCGTTTTCGATGCCAAGGGTAAGACGTTTCGCGACGACTTGTTTTCCGAATACAAGGCTAATCGGGTGGCTATGCCAGATGATCTGGCACTGCAGATCGAGCCGATTCGCGTCGCGGTGCGGGCGCTTGGCTGGCCGATGGTGGAAATCGAGGGCATCGAAGCCGACGATGTCATTGCGACGCTCGCCCGACGTGCTGGCGAGCACGGGCTGCGCACGGTGGTGTCGACCAGCGACAAGGACCTTGCCCAGCTGGTCAACGACCGCGTGACGCTGGTCAACACGATGAGCAACGAAACCCTCGACATCGCCGGTGTCAATCGCAAGTTCGGCGTCGCGCCCGAGCGGATCGTCGACTATTTGACCCTGGTCGGCGACAGCGTCGACAACGTCCCCGGGGTGGAGAAGGTCGGGCCCAAGACCGCTGCCAAGTGGCTGCACGAGTATGGGTCGCTTGATGGCATTGTTGCCAACGCAGGCGGGATCAAGGGCGCGGTGGGTGAAAACCTGCGCAAGGCGCTGCCGTGGCTGCCCACTGCGCGCAGGCTGGTGACAATCCGCGACGACTGCGATCTCGGCGATCAGGTGAAATCGATCGCGGAGCTCGCTGTCCAGGCGCCCGATAACGACACATTGCGCGAGCTGTACACGCGCTTCGAGTTCAAGACCTTCGTGCGCGATATCGACGCCAGTGCGGTCGCATCCGCGATCGATGGCGAGTCTGCGTCGATCGCGGCGGTTGACCGCCCTGCAGTCAGCTACGAAACGATTCTCTCGTACGAGCAGCTGGAAGCGTGGCTGACAAGAATTGGTTCGGCTGCGTTGACGGCGGTCGATATCGAGACGACATCGCTTGACCCGATCGCAGCGCGGCTGGTTGGCATTTCACTGTCGGTCGAACCCTTGCGGGCGGGCTACATCCCGGTCGGGCACCGGTATGCCGGTGCGCCCCAGCAGTTGCCGCTGGACGATGTCCTCGAGCAACTGCGTCCGTGGCTCGAAAGCCCGCACCAGCGCAAGGTCGGTCACAACACTAAGTACGACATGCACGTGTTCGCAAACCACGGGATTCGCCTGGCGGGTATCGCACACGACACAGCGCTGCAGTCGTATCTGCTCGAGGTGCATCGCAGTCACGACATGGATTCGTTGGCCGAGCGTCATCTTGGACGCAAGACGCTGACCTACGTCGAAGTCTGCGGCAAGGGCGTCAATCAGTTGTGCTTCGATGAAGTGTCAATCGACCGCGCGACTGAATACGCGGGTGAAGACGCCGAAGTCAAGCTGGCGATACACGAAGTGCTGTGGCCGCGGATCGAGCCCGACGAGAAGCTTCGCTTCGTCTATGAACAGATCGAACTGCCGACGGCACAGGTGCTGTACGAAATGGAGCGCACCGGCGTCCTGATCGACAGTGAAAAGCTCAGAACTCATGGCCGCGAGCTCGGTGCACGTCTTGCCGAGCTCGAGGCGAAGGCGCACGAGCTGGCCGGCCAGCCCTTCAATCTGGGCAGTCCCAAGCAGATCGGCGAAATCCTGTTCGGCAAGCTTGCGCTGCCGGTGCTGAAGAAAACCGCCAGCGGCACGCCGTCGACCGACGAAGAAGTACTCGAAAAACTCGCGCTGGATTATCCGCTGCCGAAGATGCTGCTCGAGCATCGGGCGTTGTCGAAACTGAAGTCCACCTATAACGACAAGTTGCCTGCGACCGCGGACCCGCATGGCCGTGTCCACACAAACTACGGGCAGGCCGTCGCTGTCACGGGACGCTTATCCTCGAGCGACCCGAACCTGCAGAACATTCCGATCCGCACTCCGGAAGGCAGACGCATCCGCGAGGCATTCATAGCCTCGGCGGGCCACCGGATCATTTCGGCCGATTACTCGCAGGTCGAGCTGCGCATCATGGCGCACATTTCCGGCGACGAAGGCTTACTCGAGGCGTTTGGCAAAGGCGAAGACATCCATCGCGCAACCGCGTCCGAAGTTTTTGCGGTACCGCTTTCGGAAGTGACCAGTGAGCAGCGCCGCTACGTGAAGGTCATCAACTTTGGGTTGATGTACGGCATGAGTGCCTTTGGTGTCGCGTCGAACCTTGGCATCGAGCGCGATGCCGCGAAGCACTATATCGACCGCTATTTCACCCGCTATCCGGGGGTGGCGAAGTACATGGAATCGACACGCGCCCTGGCCAAACGGCAAGGATATGTGGAGACCGTATTCGGGCGCCGCCTGTGGTTACCCGAAATCAATTCGCCGAATGGACCCCGCCGCGCGGGTGCCGAGCGTGCCGCGATCAATGCGCCGATGCAGGGCACCGCCGCGGATCTGATCAAGCTCGCGATGATCGCCGTGTCGAAGTGGATCAACAGCGAGCAGCTCGAAACGCGCCTAGTAATGCAGGTACACGACGAGCTGGTGTTTGAAGTGCCCGACGATGAAATCGAGCTGACGATGCGCCGGGTGCCCGAGTTGATGTCGCGCGTTGCCGAGCTGCGCGTGCCGCTTCTAACGGAAATTGGTGTCGGCAATAACTGGGACGAAGCGCACTAGCTCTTCGCTCCGTTACAGATCGAGGCCGAACTGCAGCGCCGCCTGGCGCGCGTAAAGCCCACCCTCTTCGACCAACTGCCGGTGAGTTCCGCTGGCGACAATTCGACCGTGATCGAGCACGACGATTCGATCGGCCGATTGAATCGTCGCCAGACGATGCGCGATGATCAACGTGGTGCGGCCTCGCATCAAATCCTTCATCGCCAGCTGCACCATGCGTTCGCTTTCCGCGTCGAGCGCGCTGGTGGCCTCGTCGAGCAGCAGCACCGAACGATCGGCCAGGAACGCGCGAGCGATCGCAATTCGCTGGCGTTGACCGCCCGACAGCCGCGCGCCGCGCTCTCCGAGGTAAGTGTCGAGCCCTTCAGGAAGTCGCTCGACGAAGTCGATGCAGTATGCGGCGCGGCACGCCTCGATCACATCGTCGCGCGACGCGTCGGGACGACCATAGCGAACGTTTTCCAGCACGCTGTCGGCGAACACGACCGGTTCCTGCGTGACGATCGCAATACGACCCCGCACCTGCAGCGGGTCCGCATCTGTCAGATCGACTCCGTCGAGACGAATGCTGCCGACCTGCGGGTCGTAAAAGCGAAGTAACAGCTGAAAGACCGTTGTCTTACCGGCGCCCGACGGACCGGCAAGCGCAATCACTTCGCCTGGCTTGACCTCCAGCGAAAAATTCGTTAACGACGCGGCGTCAGGGCGCGATGGATAGTTGAAAGTGACGTGGTCAAATTCGAGATGGCTGCCGTGTACCACGCCGCTCGCGACTCCGAGCACGGAGAGCGGTGCCGGCAACGGCCGGGGGTTGGATGGCGCCTTGATTTCCGGACGCATGGCAACCAGCTCGATCAGCCGCTCGGACGCACCCGCTGCGCGCTGCAATTCGCTGTACGTCTCAGAGATCGCCATCACGCCGTTGGCGACGATCACTGCGTAGAACACAAAGGCCGAAAGATCGCCCGGCGAAATCTCGCCGGCAATGACGGCCCGCCCGCCGACCCACAGAACGAACGCGATCGAACACAATGCCAGCACGATGATCGTGGCGACCATTGCCGCGCCATAGCGCCCTGACTGAACTCCGGTCTCGAAGACTCTCTCGACACGCGCGGCAAAATGCGCGCGATCGCGCGCCTCGTGCGTGTAGGCCTGGACGATGCGCACTTCGTGCAGCGTTTCGTCAATGTAACTCGACGTGTCGGCGACTTGGTCCTGCATCGCTTCGGACATGCGGCGCACGCGACGGCCCAGCAGCAGCATCGGAGCAACGACCAGCGGCACGCCGGCGACGATGATCAACGATAGCTTCACGCTCGTCACCGCCAGCATGACAATGCCGCCGATCATCATCAGCGAGCTTCGCAGCGCATAGCTGAACGAGTATCCGATCACGCCTTCGATGCGCTGCGTGTCGTTGGTCAGGCGCGAGATCACTTCGCCGGTGCGCGTCGTTTCGAAAAAAGCCGGCGACAGCGTCAGGAGGTGATCGAACACCGTGCGGCGGATATCCGCGACGAAGCGCTCGGCCACCCAGGTGAACAGGTAATACCTGCAGAAGGTTGCGATGCCCTGAATGACCGCAATTACTGCGACAGTGATCAGTGTTGTGTTCAACGCGTCCGGATTGCTCGCGCCGAAACCCTCGTCGACCACGTTCTTCAACGCCGTGCCGAGCGCCAGTACCGCGCCGGCGGCAACGCCCATCGCGGCCAGTGCGAGTGCGAACCGCAATTTGTACGGCGCGAGGAATCGCCACAGGGCGCGCAGCTTGCGGATATCGCCCTTGGCTCGGTTTTCACGCTTGAGTTGATCGCGATAGGCCACGCCGCATTCTAGGCAGTTGATGCATTCCGTTGATCGGAGGATGCGTCGATATACTTTGACCGGCTCGAAGACCATGATCACGACAGACACCCGCGGCCTTGTTGCCGGCGCAGTGCGGATTCCGACCAAAGACGGTGAGATGCTGGCCTATCGCGCGATGCCCGAAGGCAAGAGCGGATTGCCGACCGTTCTGGTGGTGCAGGAAATATTCGGCGTCGACGACTACATCAAGGATGTGGTCCGCCGCCTCGCGCAACAGGGGTATCTGGCGGTCGCTCCTGAGCTGTACGCGCGGCAGGGAGATCCGTCAAAGCACAGTGACACCGCAGCGCTGATCCAGCAGATCGTCAGCAAGGTGCCGGACGCGCAAGTGTTGCAGGACCTCGACGCAGCAGTCGGGTGGGCAGCCGCCAATGGGGGTGGCGGGAAGCTCGGCGTTACCGGATTTTGTTGGGGCGGCCGCATCGTGCTGATGTACGCCGCACATAGTCCGAAAGTTTCGGCGGCGGTTGCGTGGTACGGCCCGATCGCTCGCACATTCCATTCCGGCGACAAGACTGCGCTCGACGTCGCAAGTCAGATCAAGGCACCCGTTCTCGGTTTATTCGGTGGCGCCGATACCGGCATTCCAAGCGATACCGTCGAGAAGTTCGGTGCGGCCTTAAGGGCTGCGGGCAACACTAAGTCCGAAATGGTGCTGTTTCCGGATGCGCCGCACGCCTTTCACGCTGACTATCGCCCCAGCTATCGAAGGGAAATCGCGGAGGACGGATGGCGACGATTGACCGCCTGGTTCACGCACTATTTGTCTTAACCCGTGAGTTTTGACAGCACTGCTACCGTGAGCAGCTGATCAGGGCGCCGACCGTGCGCCTTTGCTTTGCCGTGCGAATCATCGGATGACGCTCAGCTACATTGTTCTCGCGAACCTTTTGTCGACGCTGCTTTCAGTCGGGCTCGCCGCTGTGCTCAGCTTCCGCTACCTGGGCAAGCTGATCGATCGGCTGGTACCGGTATCTGCCGGGTTGTTACTCGCCACGGCTATCACGCATCTTCTACCCGAGGCTTTCAACAGCGACGCGGATCCGTTCAGAATCGGCTGGGCGATCCTCGCCGGCATCCTCGGATTTTTCCTGCTCGAAAAACTGGCGCTGATTCACCACACGCATCATCACGAGGGCGATCCTCACCGGCATCACCTTGGCCATGACGCACACGAAGCAGGTCGCGGCGGCGTGCCGATACTGATTGGCGACGCATTCCATAATTTCGCGGACGGTGTGGTAATTGCCGGAGCGTTCTTGGTCGACACTCACCTTGGCGTGATCGCCACGTTGGCGGTGATGGCACACGAAATTCCGCACGAAGTCGGCGACTTCATGATTCTGCTGAATGCCGGTTTCACGCGGCGGCGGGCATTCATATTCAATCTGCTCTCGGGTTTGTCGGCGGTCGTGGGCGGCGTGATCGGTTATTTCGTGCTTGAGACGATGGAGAATCTGCTGCCATACGCGCTCGCAATCGCTGCAGCCAGTTTCATCTACATCGCGCTGTCGGATCTGCTGCCGGAGATGATGCGGCGGTCATCGCTGGCCAAATCGATGCCTGAAGTCGGACTAGTGTTACTGGGCGTGCTGATTGCCGCGCTTGCCACCGGCGGCCTGCACTAGCCTTCGGCTGCTTTTTCTTCACCCGTCGCAATCGGTCGCGATCGATCGGCGATCCATTCGCTCCATGAACCGCCGTACAGCGCGGAGCCCGGCAGGCCGGCGAGCTCCATTGCAAACACGCTGTGGCACGCGGTCACGCCTGAGCCGCATTGGTGCGTGATTTGTTCGGCGTTGCGCGTCCCCAGTACACGTTGAAATTCGGATCGCAGCAACTGTGGCGATTTGAAAGTCTGATCCGGATTCAGATTCTGTTGCCACGGGCGGTTGTGCGCGCCTGGGATGTGGCCTGCAATGGGATCGATTGGTTCCTGCTCGCCGCGATACCGCTCGGCAGTTCGAGCGTCGAGGACCATGCGATCGGTGCCAAGCGACTGCAGCACCTGATCGGCGCTCTTCAGCGACACACGCGATGCACCTGCGTTGAAATTGCCACGTGTCGGTGGCGCCGGTTCCGAGCTCGACAACTTTGTTTGCGCTAACCACGCGGGCCAGCCACCGTCGAGCAAACCGACGCGTTCGTGACCGAGCCAACGCGCTAGCCACCACAGCCGCGACGCGAACTGGCCGCCTTGCGCGTCGTAGGCGACGACTTGCATATCGTTGTTGATGCCCCATCGGCGGAATGCTTCGACTAAGGCGTCACGCGGCGGCAATGGATGTCTGCCGTTGTTGCCATTCTTTCGGCCCGACAGGTCGGTGTCGATGCCCGCAAACACCGCCCCCGGGATATGGCCTGCTTCGAACGCTTTTCTGCCAGCGGTGATGTCGAACAGATCGTGTCTGACGTCGATGATTCGCCACCCGGGATCGAGCAGCCGCTCGCGCAGCTGATTGACGCTGATCAGGATCCGAGGTTCACCACTGTTCATGGTGTCTGCGCTACCTTTCTGCAGCCGGCTCGACATCGACGATCTCTGCTGGCTCGGCGCCGCGGCGGCGTGCGGTCACGCTGCTTGCCGCTATCGCGCTGACGATGATCACTGTCATACCGGCCCAGGCGATCATTGGAATACGATCGTCGAACAGCGCCATACCGAATATCGATGCGAAGACGATGGATGAATACTGAAGGTTAGCAACAAGCAGAGTGTGACGGCTGCCTAACGCGCGGGTCAGCGCGAGCTGCGCGAGTAATGCCGATAGTCCAACTGCCACTAGCACCAACGCGCTCTGAAAGGTGTGCGGTGAAAAACCCGATATCAACGATCCCGACAGTCCCAGCAGCGATCCCGTCATCGAGAAATACAACACCGTGCGCCACTCGGGTTCGCCCAGCTGGCCGAGTTCGCGCACATGCCAGTAGGCAACGGCGGCAAAGATTCCAGAAAACAGCCCCGCGAGTGCAGCCAACCCCTGGTCGCTTGAGAACGAGGGTTGCAGCACCAGCAGCACGCCAACAAAACCGACCAGCACTGCAAGCGTCAGCCGAATGTCCACGTGCTGACGTCGATGCAGCGCAACGCCGATCACCGCTGCGGCCAGATAAAGCGATGACGCGTAACTCAACGTCATTGCCGTCCCGAGCGGCAACAGCTTCGTAGCGTAGAACCACAGCGCGAGCGCGGCAGTGCCATTGAGGCTGCGGCGCAGATGCACGGTTGCCCGTGGCGTGGCGAGCGACAGACCCCGAAACCGCACGAATATGAACAGGATCAGCACGCCGATGATCGAGCGGTAGAACACGATCTCGGCGATCCCATAGTCACGCCCTGCCAACTTTACGCAGGCGCCCATGATCGAAAACAGAAACGCTGCGACCACCATCCAGAGGGCGCTCATCGGCACGAATTCTAGAGGCTGCCGCCTGCACTAGAATCGACCACAATGAAAGCAACACCCGCTGTACCCGGTGGCGCGCCGACACAGGCGGAATCGACGGAGTCGATCAGCTTCGAACAGGCGCTCGATGAGCTCGATGCGCTGGTGCGCCGGATGGAATCTGGCCAGCTCTCACTCGACGATTCAATTGCTGCTTATCGCCGCGGTGCTGAGCTCGCCCGCTTCTGCCAGAGCAAGCTCGCGAATGCCGAGCAGGAGATCAAGCGCCTTGAAGGTGATTTGCTCAAGCCGCTCGATGTTTCTGAACTGAAGGTCGGTCTCGACCGCGGAGCAGACACCGAATGAATTGCGCCGCTGCCGTCCAGCCGAGCTCGGCCGTGGTGGCCTTCGAGCGCTGGGTTCACGACGCAGGACAACGGTTCGAGGGCGCTGCGCAACGTGCGCTGCCCGCTCCCGACGTTGTGCCATGCCGGCTGCATCGAGCAATGCGTTATGCAGTGCTCGATGGCGGAAAGCGTGTACGGCCGTTGCTGGTGTATGCCGCGGGCGAGGTTACGCAGGCCGATGGTGATGCACTCGATCGCGCTGCGCTCGCGGTTGAGTTCGTGCATGCCTATTCACTGGTTCACGACGATATGCCGTGCATGGACAACGATGTTTTGCGCCGCGGCAAGCCGACGGTGCATGTCGAGTTCGATGAGGCCACGGCGATGCTCGCCGGTGACGCCTTGCAGGCCGAGGCGTTCAAGGTGATCGCCGATGGTGGATTAACGGCGTCGCAGACTGCCGCGCTGATGCGCGAGCTTGCGCAGGCATCGTCAACGGCAGGAATGTGCGGTGGCCAGGCAATCGACCTCGACGTGGTCGGCACGACTCCTTCGATTTCCGAGCTGGAACAGATGCACCGGATGAAAACCGGGGCATTGTTGAAAGCTGCGGTGCTGATGGGGGCGCTGTCGGGCCGCCCTGCTGTGCTGACCGAATGCACGCGCGAAGCGCTTGCGCATTATGGCGACGCGATCGGGCTTGCATTTCAGGTGGTCGACGACCTGCTCGATGTCGAATCGAGTTCCGCCGAGCTCGGAAAGACAGCCGGCAAGGATGCAAGGGGCAGCAAGCCGACCTACGTCTCGGTGCTCGGCGCGCAGGCCGCACGCGCTATGTCGCTGCGGTTGCGCGCGCAGGCTCTGCAGGCAGTCGACGGTCTCGGCGCGAGTGCGCTGCGTCTGCGAGAATTGGCCGACTTCATTGTGTGCCGCAGGAACTGACGGGCGAGCCCAGTTGCTGATGGAAATTCTGCAGAACATCAACTCACCGGCTGACCTGCGCGCGCTGGAGCGTGCACAGTTGCCACAGCTGGCCGACGAGCTGCGGTCGTTTGTGCTCAAGTCGGTGTCAAAAACCGGCGGTCATCTCAGTTCGAACCTCGGCACGATCGAGTTGACAATCGCGCTGCATTACGTGTTCGACACTCCTGAAGATCGGCTGGTGTGGGACGTTGGCCACCAGACCTATCCGCACAAGATACTGACGGGTCGGCGCGAGCTGATGTCGCACCTGCGTCAGCACGGCGGCATGTCGGGATTTCCGCGTCGCGTCGAAAGCGATTACGACACCTTCGGAACTGCACATTCCTCGACCTCGATTTCAGCCGCGCTGGGAATGGCAGTGGCTGCACGCAGCCAGGGGTCGACGCGCCACTCGGTGGCGGTGATTGGCGACGGTGCGATGAGCGCCGGCATGGCCTTCGAAGCGCTGAACAATGCCGGCGTCACCGACAATATCCGGTTATTGGTGATCCTGAACGACAACGACATGTCGATTTCGCCCGCAGTGGGCGGATTGAATCGCTATCTAGCGCGCCTGATGAGCGGCAAGTTCTATGCAACGGCGAAGCAGGCCGGAAAACACGTGCTGAAAAGCTTTCCACCGGTGTTCGAGCTTGCGAAGAAATTCGAGGAACATGCGAAGGGCATGGTGGTGCCCGGCACGCTGTTCGAGGAATTCGGTTTCAACTACATCGGGCCGATCGACGGCCACGACCTCGATTCGCTGATACCGACGCTACAGAATCTCAGGCAACTCAGCGGTCCGCAATTTCTGCACGTCGTGACCAAAAAAGGACAGGGCTACAAGCTGGCCGAGGCCGATCCGGTTTTGTATCACGGCCCCACCAAATTCGACCCCGATGTGGGCTATACGGCTGCGGCCGCGGGCAAACCGAGCTACACGAAGATATTCGGCGACTGGTTGTGCGATATGGCCGCGCTCGATGCACGGCTGATCGGTATCACACCGGCGATGCGAGAAGGTTCGGGCCTTGTGCGCTTCGAACGGGAGTATCCGGATCGCTACTTCGATGTCGGCATTGCCGAGCAGCATGCGGTGACTTTCGCCGCCGGGCTTGCGTGCGACGGCATGAAGCCGGTGGTTGCGATCTATTCGACGTTCCTGCAGCGCGCGTACGACCAGCTGATCCACGACGTTGCGATCCAGAACTTGCCGGTTGTTTTTGCGCTTGATCGTGGCGGATTGGTAGGCGCCGACGGCGCAACCCATCACGGTGCGTTCGACCTGACGTATCTGCGCTGCGTCCCCAATCTGGTTGTCATGGCCGCATCGGAAGAAAACGAATGCCGGCAGATGCTGTACACCGCGTTCAAACACAACGGCCCCGCTGCGGTTCGATACCCGCGGGGGACCGGCCCGGGCGTGCCAATCGAGCAGGCGATGACCGGATTGCCGCTCGGACGCGGCGAGGTGCGAAGGACGTCGAACGCGATCGCAGGACGCCGCATTGCGATCCTGGCCTTCGGCTCGATGGTGCCGCCGGCGCTCGCAGCTGCTGAGCAATTTGACGCGACGGTTGCAAACATGCGTTTCGTCAAACCGCTCGACGACGAGCTGGTTGCGCGGCTGGCTCGCACCCACGACGCGGTCGTGACCATCGAGGAAAACGTCATAGCGGGCGGTGCCGGCAGTGCGTGTCTCGAATCGCTGGCGGCGCAGCGGATCGAAGTGCAGGTTCTTCAGCTGGGCCTGCCGGATCACTTCATCGACCACGGCGACCCCGCGCTGTTGCTTAAAGAGTGCGGCCTGGATGCGGTGAGCATCGCTGCTGCGATTCGTGCGCGTTTCCCTGAGCTGGTGCGCGGCACGCTGCACGTTCAATCGGCAGCCTAGCGTGCAGGGGGCGATGAAGCCCATCGTCATCATTCAGCATGAACACGATGTGGGGCCTGGGCACTTCGCGCGTTATCTGACCGAACACGATCTGCCGCACCAAACGGTGCGGGTGTTCGCGGGCGATTCGATTCCCGCGTCTTCAGAGCCATTTGCGGGGATTTGTTCGCTTGGCGGCGGCATGAGTGTCAACGACGATCTGCACTGGATCGACGCCGAGCTGTCGCTGATGCGCGACGCCGATCGACGGGGTGTGTCGATCATCGGACATTGCCTGGGTGGACAACTGCTCGCGAAAGCGTTCGATGCCCAGATTTTCCGCAGCGCGGTGAAGGAAATCGGCTGGAGCGAGGTCGAGGTTGATGATTTCGAACTCGCGGGCAAGTGGGTCGGGGAACAGCGAACATTCCAAGTCTTCCAGTGGCACGGCGACATGTTTTCGCTGCCGTTCGCGGCGCAGCGCTTTTTAACGAGCCGGCTCTGCGAGAATCAGGCGTTCGTTATTGAGCGTGGCGAATTTGCGCATCTCGGCATGCAGTTTCACGTGGAGATGACGCCGCAACTGGTGCTTGATTGGGCTATTGATCCGAATGGCATCAAAGAAGTCGACGAGGCTTTCGAGCGTCAGGGTGGCGCGGGGGTGCAGCGATCCGACGAAATGGTGCGCGATCTGGACCAACGTGCTCAACAAATGAGCGTTGTCGCGGACCGGCTGTATGACCAGTGGGCGAGGGGCTTACGCCGCTCGCTCGGATCCGATTAACGGCGCAGTCGCGCCGGTTTCCACGTATCGGCCCAACGACCCGAGCCATACAGCTCTTTGACAGGCGTCGCCGGTCGATGCGGGCAGATTCGTTGATGCAGGTTTGCCAGAACCATCAACTCGGCCATTGCATCGGGCTCAAAATTGACCGAGCGATCGCCGCCGCGATACACCTTCTCGAAATACTGATTCAATTCCGGATAGCCCCATAGCAGCCGTAAAGTCTCGATGACCGCCGGGTGCCGTTGCTCAAGGACGGAGCGTTGGCTATCGGAAGCAGCCGTGGCTGACGAGTCTGTGCCACGGCCGTCAAACGCCGGGTCGACCGTTGCGATGTAACTGTTGAAGCGGGACGGCGTTGTTCGCATGGCGCGCAGATTAAGCTAATCCGTCCGGATGACCACACTCGGCCGACAGCCGGTCGGTGCGGCCCGAAAATGCGCACCGTCAGTCGCGGAAATTCTCGAAGGTCAACGGGATTTCGGTGATCTCGCTACGAACCAGCGCAATGCACTCCTGAAGTGCATCTTTCTTTGCCCCCGCGATGCGGACTGCATCGCCCTGGATGCTGGCAGTCACTTTCAATTTTCGTTCTTTGACCAACGCCACTATTTTCTTGGCGAGCGTCTGCTCGATGCCGTTCTTGATCTTGATCGGCTGCTTAAGCTTGTCGCCGGAGATCTTTTCGGGTTTCTCGTACTCGAACAACCGGGCGTCGACGCTGCGCTTGGCCAATTTCGTTGCAAGGACGTCTCGTACCTGACCCAGCTTGAACTCGTCGTCGGCATACGCCGTCAGTTCGAACTCCTTTTGCTCAAAGCGCGCATCGCTGCCCTTGAAATCGAACCGGTTGGCGATCTCCTTGTTGGCCTGATCGATGGCGTTGCGGACCTCGACCATGTTCGGCTTGCACACGACATCGAAAGACGGCATCGAAACTCCCGCTCAGAGTGTGAAGTGTATCGGCCTCTAAACTGGTGTCATGCAAGCGCGCGCAGCGAGGCTGATCGAAAGCAACGTATCGCTTCGGCCGTTCAATACATTTGGCATTGACGTCAAGGCGACGATGTTTGCGCGCGTTCGGTCGCTCGAGCAACTTCAGCAGGTGTTGTCCGATCCGCGCGTAACCGATGCGCCCAAGCTGGTCCTCGGCGGCGGCAGCAACGTTGTTTTTACCAACGACTTCGACGGTTGTGTTTTGAAGGTCGAGATACCGGGTGTGCAGCACGAAAGCGATGGTGAAAATTGGTTGGTGCGAGTCGGCGCCGGTGAAAACTGGCATGCGCTGGTTGAGCGGTTGATCAACGATGGTCGGCCAGGGCTTGAGAATCTTGCATTGATTCCCGGCGCGGTCGGCGCGGCACCGATTCAGAACATCGGCGCTTACGGCGTCGAGCTCTCCGAGCGGTTCGACTCGCTGCAGGTGTGGAACATCGCAGCGGGTACGTTGCAAACGCTGACCGCGAGCGACTGCGAGTTCGCGTATCGCGACAGTGTCTTCAAGCACGAGCCCTCGCTGCGCGTGATCGTCAACGTCAATTTTTCGTTGCCGCTCGAGTGGACGCCGGTGGTCGGGTACGCCGATGTGACAGCCGAGTTGCGCCAGCGCAATGTCGAGCGGCCAGGACCACGCGACATCTTTGATGCGGTGGTCGCGATTCGTCGCCGCAAGTTGCCCGACCCCGCGACCGTAGGCAACGCGGGCAGTTTTTTCAAGAATCCCGTCGTGTCGCGCGCGCAGCGCACCGAACTGATCGAACGCCATCCGTCTCTTGTCAGCTACGACATCGGCGGCGGACGCTGCAAGCTAGCTGCTGGATGGTTGATCGAAGCGTGCGGATTCAAGGGTGCGGTGCGCGGCCGCGCGGCCGTCTACGACAAGCAAGCGCTGGTACTGATCAATCGAGGCGGCGCGACCGGAGCTGAAGTCCTCGCGCTCGCGCGTGAGGTGCAAGATGCGGTGCGCGCGCGGTTCCGCATCGAGCTCGAGCCCGAGGCGCGGATCATCGGCGGTGGCGCCGTCGGCTAATGGCGTCGGTGCCGAGGCTAGACTGCCGACCTTGGTGTGTTTGCATGAGGATTTCGCATGAACAAGGAAATTGTTGCCACCGCGGACGCACCATCGGCGATCGGACCGTACTCGCAGGCCGTCAAGACCGGGCTGGTGGTGTTTACGTCGGGGCAGATCGGTTTGAACCCGGCTACGGGCGAGTTAAGTGAGGATTTCGAGGCTCAGGTGCGGCAGGCTTTCAGCAATCTCGCCGCGGTGGCGAAAGCCAGCGGCGGCACGCTCGCGCAGGCTGTGAAGTTCACGCTGTTTCTGACCGACCTCGCGCAGTTCGGCAAGGTCAATTCAATCATGGGCGAACTGGTGCCCAAGCCTTACCCGGCGCGTTCTACGGTCGGCGTCGCAAGCTTGCCAAGGGGTGCGCAATTCGAGGTCGAAGCGATCCTGGTTCTCTAGGCGCCGGCTTGGCTGCCCGCAAACCTCGCGCAGACCCAGCGAGCGCTGCACCGAGCAACACGATTGCGACTCGGCTCGCACGTGCCGGTATCAAATCGGACTGGGATTTCGTGTTGCATCTGCCGCTTCGCTACGAAGACGAGACACACGTCGTTCCAATCGCAAACCTCGTCGCTGGCAGCGAAGCGCAGGTGGAAGCTGTGGTGATCGCAGCCGACATCGTTTATCGCGGCCGCCGGCAACTGCGGGTGACGGTCCGCGACGACTCGGGACAATTGGTGCTGCGCTTCCTGAATTTTTACGCTTCTCAGACCAAACAGATGACGGTGGGGCGTCGACTGCGGGTCTTCGGCGTTGTTCGCGGTGGATTGGCGGGCGATGAAATGATTCACCCGCGCGTGCGTGCCAGCGATATCGAGCAGCCGTTGCCGCGGTCGCTGACGCCCGTCTATCCGTCGCCCGAGGGTGTGCCTCAATCGTGGCTGCGCAAGCGGATCGACCGCGCGTTGCGCGATGTCGAGATTGAAGAAGTGCTGCCGCCAGAGATACTGGCGAGAGACCGGCTGCCAGGGCTGAAGGCTTCGATCGAACGCCTGCACCGGCCACCCCCTGACGCCGACGCGATGGCATTCGAACAGCGCACGGATCCGGCATGGCGACGCCTGATGTTCGATGAATTGCTTGCGCAGCAACTGGCGTTGCGCGCGGCACGTCAAGCGCGAGACAACCGCCGCGCGTTTGCACTTGCAGCGGCGGGCTCAATTAGCGCTCAGCTACTCGCGGGTCTTCCGTTCAGCCTGACCCGCTCGCAACAGCGCGTGTGGAGCGAAGTCGAGCGCGATCTGGCCGCGCGCGTGCCCATGCACCGCCTGCTACAGGGTGATGTCGGCAGCGGGAAGACTGTCATTGCCGCGCTGGCGGCAGCGCGCGCGATCGAGAACGGATTTCAGGCCGCGCTGATGGCGCCGACCGAGATCCTGGCCGAACAGCACTTTCGCAAGGTTGCCGAGTGGTTGCTGCCACTCGGGGTCCGTGTCGAATGGCTTGTGGGTCGGCAGGCGGGATCGGCAAAGCGCGCCGCGCAGGACGCGGCGGGGAAGGGCCACGCGCAATTGATCGTCGGCACGCACGCGCTGATCCAGGATGCGGTTGTTTTCTCGCGGCTTGGGCTTGCGATCGTCGACGAGCAACATCGCTTCGGGGTGGCACAGCGGCTTGCGCTGCGGTCCGGTCCCGCAACCGACGATGTCCCTCATCTGCTGATGCTTTCGGCAACCCCAATTCCGCGCACTCTCGCGATGAGCTACCTGGCCGATCTTGACGTTTCCGTGATCGACGAACTGCCGCCGGGTCGAAGGCCCGTGATTACCAAGCTGGTATCGACCCGCCGGCGGGAGGAGGTGATGCGGCGCATCCGAGCCGATGTCGCAGCGGGTCGCCAGTCGTATTGGGTGTGCCCATTGATCGAATCAAGCGAAGTCGTTGCGGCAGCGGCGGCAACCGAAACGTTCGAGCTTATCGAGCAGATGCTGCCCGACCTGCGCATCGGCTTGCTACACGGGCAATTGCCTGCGAGTGAAAAGGCCGACGTCATGCAGCGGTTCGTACGTCGTGATATCGATGTCATGGTGGCCACCACTGTGATCGAGGTCGGCGTGGACGTGCCGAATGCGACGCTGATGGTGATCGAGCACGCCGAGCGGTTCGGGCTGGCTCAGTTGCATCAATTGCGAGGTCGGGTGGGGCGCGGCGGCGATCAGAGCTTCTGCGTTCTGCTGTTCGAAGAGCCGCTATCGGAGCCTGCGTGCGAGCGACTGAAAGTGATCTACGAGACCCATGATGGCTTCGAAGTGGCGCGGCGCGATCTTGCGATGCGCGGGCCAGGTGAAGTGCTTGGCGCACGTCAATCGGGCACGCCATTACTGCGCTTTGCCGACCTGCAGCGTGACGCGCAACTGGTCGAGCATGCGCGCATTGCTGCCACCGAACTGCTGGCGCAACATCCGGTAGCCGCACAGCAGCACGTGCGCCGCTGGTTTGCGGGCACCGATGAATTTCTGACCGCATGAAAATGGTGATCGCATGACCCTGACCGAGCTGCGCTATGTTGTGGCGGTGGCGCGGGCTCGCCACTTCGGTCGCGCTGCGGAAGCGTGCTTCGTCAGCCAGCCGACGCTATCGGTCGCGATCAAGAAGCTCGAAGACGAGCTCGGCACCCAGATTTTCGAGCGCCGCACCAACGATGTGACGATGACGCCAGCCGGTGAACGGATCGTCAGCCAGGCCCAGCGAACACTGGACGAAGCGGGGCGCATCAAAGAGATTGCTCGACAGGGGAAAGATCCGCTGTCCGGCCCGCTCCGGCTGGGGGTCATTTACACAATCGGTCCTTACCTGCTGCCCTCGCTGGTACGCCAATTACTGAAAGATGCGCCGCAGATGCCGCTGCTGCTGACCGAAAATTTCACGGTGAAGCTGGTCGACCTGTTGAAAAACGGCGAGATCGACGTCGCGATCATGGCACTGCCGCTTCCGGAATCCGGCCTGGTGCTGCAGCCGGTGTACGACGAGCCGTTCGTGATTGCCGTGCCGCGCGTGCACGCGTGGGCTAAGCGCAAGACGGTCCCCAGCCAGGATCTGAAGAAGGAAACGATGCTGCTGCTGGGGACCGGACATTGCTTTCGCGATCAGGTGCTCGAGGTGTGTCCAGAGCTGTCGCGCTTTTCATCGTCGGCCGAGGGAATTCAGAAGACGTTCGAGGGTTCATCGCTTGAGACGATTCGCCATATGGTCGGCTCCGGACTCGGCGTGACCGTGTTGCCGATGACTTCGATTCCGCAGAAACCGCCGCGCGATTCGCTGCTGGCGTATATCGCGTTCAAGCCGCCAGCGCCGGACCGACGCGTCGTTTTGGCATGGCGCAAGTCATTTACGCGAAGCGCAGCCATCGAGGCGTTGCGGCACGCGGTGCTGAGGTGCCCGCTGCCTGGAGTGACGAAGCTGCCGGACGCGCCGGCTGAAGCACGGTGAGTGACCGTGGCTATCGCGTGGTTTGAATTTGCTGATTGGCCTTGACAGAGCTGCGCCACTACCATGGGCGATCAGATAGCAATAACCAGGTCACCAGGAGAATCAATGGGCAAGAAAACGAATACGCGCGCCAACCGCGCGCCATTCATCGATATCGGCATCCCCGACAAGGATCGGGAAAAAATCGCTGGCGGTCTGTCGCGCCTGCTGGCCGACACCTACGGCCTGTACTTGAAGTCGCACAGCTTTCACTGGAACGTCGAGGGGCCGATGTTCAACACGCTGCACCTGATGTTCATGGAGCAGTACACGGAGCTGTGGAATGCGCTTGACGATGTCGCCGAAAGAATTCGATCGCTGGGTTATCCGGCGCCCGGAACGAACACGCAGTTTGCCGAGCTGACATCGATTAAAGAAACCGAGGGCGTTCCAGAGGCGATGGAAATGGTCCGCTTGCTGATGAAAGGCCACGAAGCCGTCGCGCGCACCGCGCGCGATGTGTTGCCAACAGCCGACAAGGGCGGCGACGAGTCAACGACTGATCTGCTGACGCAACGCCTGCAGGTTCATGAAAAGACGGCGTGGATGCTGCGCAGCATGCTGAAGTAGCTTGCGGATGCTGCCAAGCATGCTCAAGTAGCCGGCCGCAGTCGCTCGTCGAGCCACTCGATCCAGTGCATCACGCGGGTCGAAGTTCCGCTGGCCAAGTGCGTGATGCAGCCGATGTTGGCCGACAGGATCACTTCAGGCTGCACCGCGAGCAATTGATTGAGCTTCCGGTCGCGCAATTTGAGCGCAAGCTCAGGCTGCAGCACCGAATACGTGCCGGCCGAGCCGCAGCACATGTGGCTCTCGCCGAACGGAGCGACGGCGGCGCCCAACGCGGTCAGCAGCGTTTCGACCACGCCGCGAATTTGCTGGCCGTGCTGCAGCGTGCAGGGCGGATGAAAGACCACCCTGCCAGCTGCAACACTGCCGAGCATTGCTTGCAGTTGCGCTGACTGCGGCGCCAGCCATTCGGCCAGGTCTTTCGTCAACTCGCTGATCCGACGCGCCTTCGTCGAGTAGGCCGGATCGCTGGCGAGCAGATATCCGTACTCCTTGACCTGCACGCCGCAGCCGCTGGCATTCATGATGATCGCTGCCACTCCATATTCGTTGGCATGCTGCACGTACGGCCACCAGGCGTCGATGTTGCGGCGCGCGTCGTCCAATCCGCCAGCGTGGTCGTTCAGGTGATAACGAATCGCGCCGCAGCAGCCTGCCGCTGCGGGACGCAGTGCTTCGATCCCGAGCGCGTCGAGCACGCGCGCAGTGGCAGTGTTGATGTTCGGCGCCATCGACGGCTGCACGCACCCTTCCAACAGAAGGACTCGGGTTTGATGTTCCCCGACGGGCCAGTCGCCGGCTCGCTGCCGCGCAGGAACTTTATTCTTCAACGTCAGCGGCAGCCACGAGCGCAACGCCTGTCCGACGCGCATCGCGGGGCCAAACAGCCGACTCGGAATTCCCTTATTGAGCGCGGTTCGAAGCAGCCGCTCGGCGGGGGCTCGCGGTACATGGTCGTCGACAATCTTGCGCCCGATATCGACCAGCCTGCCGTACTGCACGCCCGATGGACACGTGGTCTCGCAATTGAGGCACGTCAGGCAGCGATCGAGATGCAGCTGCGTCTTGGCGGTGACTTCGTGTCCCTCGAGCACCTGCTTGATCAGATAGATGCGCCCGCGCGGGCTGTCGAGCTCGTCACCGAGCAATTGATAGGTTGGGCACGTCGCCGTGCAGAACCCGCAGTGCACGCACTTGCGCAGTATCGCGTCGGCTTCGCGGCCGGCTGGCGTGTCCTTGATGAAGTCCGCGAGCGCAGTCTGCATTGCTAGACGTCGGGAACCATTCGGCCTGGGTTGAAGATGCGAGCGGGATCGAATTCGTCTTTCAACCGGCGGTGTATCGACGTCAACGTTGGAGGCAGTGGATGAAAGACGGCCGCACCCAGTGCATGGCGAAACGCCGTGGCGTGTCCGCCCGAGGCTTCAACCTTCGCGCGAATCTCCGACGCCGGCGCGGCCGACCACACCCACCGTTGAGCGCCGCGCCATTCGATCAGCGTCGTTCCCAGCTGCAGCGGCGCAGCGGTAGGAGGCACCGACAGCCTCCACAGGGTCGCGCCCTTCGACGCCGTGAAAAAGGCATGCGTCTGCTCGCGCAGTGCCAGCCACACCTGGCCGTCTGCCTCGGCCATGCCACCGCCCAGACGAGTGCGCGCCGCGTGCACGCCGGACTTCGATCCAGACAACCGAACGTGCAGCGCCCCGTCGAACCACGCCGTTGCGGAGATCGGCAGTGGTTGCCCCGCCCATTCATTCGCGCGCCGAATTGCATCTGCTTCAGTCGACTCGCACTGCAGCGTCCGCTCGAGCGGGGGGCGAGGCAGGACCTTCAGTGACACATCGAGAAGTACGCCCAGGGTCCCGAGTGAACCTGCGAGGGCGCGCGATACGTCATAGCCGGCAACATTTTTCATCACGTTGCCGCCGAAGGTCAGCACATTGCCGCGGCCGTCGAGCAAGGTCGTCCCCAATACAGAGTCGCGAATCGAGCCTGCTGCCATTCGGCGCGGACCCGCCAACCCACTTGCGACCACCCCGCCCAGCGTGGCCGACGGGCCAAAATGGGGTGGCTCGAAGGCGAGCATTTGGTTATGTTCGGCCAACGCGGCTTCAATCTCCGAGAGCGGTGTCCCGCTGCATGCGGTGACGACGAGTTCAGTGGGTTCGTAGTCGATCACGCCGCTATAGGGTCGGGGATCGAGGACGTCACAAGAGACCTGCGCCGCGTTTCCGTAAAACTCCTTGGTTCCGCCCGCGCGGATCGCGAGCGGCGTTTTCGCGGCAGCGGAAGTGCGCACGCGCTGCTGCAACGAGCGCACCACGTCGCTCATTGGCTCTGGCATCCGCAGCGCCGCATCTGAGGAACACGCGATATCAAAAACGGGGAAGATGCGCAAAGGCCAGTTGGCCGCGGTGCACATGCA
>JBDUCU010000122.1:0-8124 GCA_040003315.1 Burkholderiaceae bacterium
GTGCGAGCTTGACCGGTACCTGCGGGCCCGCGCTAACGCCGAGCGTGTGCGCGCAACTGCAGAGTGATATTCGGGCTGAAGAAGGCGAGTTTCGCGATGCTGCCGACGACTTTCGCTTTTACCCTGTGATATCGGTCGGCTTCGGTCTGCGCTTCTAGGAACTAGCCGCCCAGTACGGTCGGCGTCAGCACCGAGCGCGTGCGCTCGATTAATGCGCGGCGCATGCAACGATAGATTTCCTGCACATCGAGCTGTTGCCCATCAGATGCGCGTAGACGAACCTGCATGCCATCGGCGCGGGCGCGCACGCTGACAGTTGCGGGGGATGATCCGTCTCGGCCCGAGCAGCGTTGGCAGGCCTCGAGCGCGGCCAGCACCGAT
Organism: Burkholderiaceae bacterium; assembly: GCA_040003315.1. Taxonomy (GTDB): domain Bacteria; phylum Pseudomonadota; class Gammaproteobacteria; order Burkholderiales; family Burkholderiaceae_F; genus JACCZX01. The sequence continues at coordinate 382 of JBDUCU010000122.1, forward strand.
TCCTGCCGGCCAGCAACACCAGACAATTCGATCTGCACCTCGTTCTGCCGCTCACGCACCCGCATCAACATCGCCGCCTCCAGGCGCTATTTTCAAACCACTATGTGACAGTGCGATTGTTATGGACAACCCGCAATCCGCCGAATGGCCGATTGCGCACACTTGCTGTCGACTATTCGACAGCGTCGGTCGCTCGCCACGCTCTAGGGCTTTAACGCAGCAAGTTGTCGATCGTGCACCGCTGACAGCGCAATCAAAGCAAACGCTGCGCCAACGGCGGCGCAGAGCATGTCGGATTGGGTATCCCACGGGTCGCCCTGAGTGCCGAGAAACTGGTCCGCGCCCTGACCCATAGCCAGCGCCGACCACCATTCAATGATCTCGTAGCAGGCGCTCGCGTTCAAGAGTGTCGCATTCGGCTGCCCTCGGGGTCGTGCAGCGAGCGGGTGGCAATAGCAGCTGCGCGGCGCTCGCCGAGGATCTCCACCTGAAGGCCCGAGGGCACTTCAGCGAGCGCCGCTGGAACGTACGCGAGCGCAATAGACTTCCCAACGTAGTGACCGTAGCCGCCGGAGGTCACCCACCCGACGACTTGGCCGTCGTGCCAAACCGGCTCATCGCCAGTCGCATCGGCGTCAGAGGCATCGACCGTCAGAGTAACCAATCGTCGATTTGGGGCCGTATCTCGGTCGCGCTGTGCGGCTGCCCGGCCGATGAATTTTCCCTTGTCGAGATGGATGAAACGATCGAGACCCGCTTCGCTCGGAGAGTAAATCGGCCGGTACTCGCGCGCCCAGTTACCGAAGCTCTTTTCAAGCCGCAGGGAATGTAGCGCGCGCGCGCCAAAGTGCTTCAGGCCAAGATCGCCACTGGCTTTCAATAGGGCGGAATACAAGGTGCGCTGACAGTCGGCAGCCACCCATATTTCGTAACCGAGTTCGCCCGTAAGCGAGATGCGCCCAACGAAGGCAGGAACCTTGCCCACCTCCGTTTTGCGAAACGACAGGAACGGCAACGCATCGTTGCTGACATCGTCGACGCTTAACGTTGCCAGCAGATCGCGAGCGTGCGGCCCGGCGATCGCAAATCCGAGCAGCTCGGTGCGCAGCGAGCGCAGCACGACGCCGGATTTCGGCAAGTGCGTTTCGAACCAGCGCAGGTGGTATTGCTCCGCAATACCCGAGCCGAACACGAGGTAGCAGTCTCCTCCGGCATTGGCGACGGTGAAATCGCCGATCAGCCTGCCATTGACGTTCAGCATCGGGGCAAGCGAGATTCTTCCTGGGCGCGGAAGCCGGTTCGCGAGCATCGAATCGAGCCAGGCGGCGGCGCCTGTACCTCGAACCTCATATCTAGCGAACGTGGCGATTTCGAGCAGCCCCACTGCGCTGCGCACCGCCGCGCATTCCTGCGCGACTGGCTGATGCGCGTTGGATCGCCTGAACGTCACGTCCTCAATCGGCTCGACCCCCGGCGGCGCGAACCACAGTGCATGCTCGAGCCCGAAGGCCGCGCCGAACACGGCTCGCTGCGTCGTGAGCAGGTCGTACACGGGTGTGGTGCGCATTGGACGTGCCGCGGGCAGCTCTTCGTTCGGAAAGCGAATGCGGAAACGGCGCGAATAGTTCTCGCGCACTTTGGCGTTGGTGTACGTCCTCGTTGTCCAGTCGCCAAAGCGGGCGACGTCCATTGCCCAGACATCGAAGCCCGGGTCGCCGTGCACCATCCAGTTCGCAAGAGCCAGCCCGACTCCGCCGCCCTGGCTGAATCCGGCCATCACGCCGCATGCGACCCAGTAGTTGGCAAGACCTCGGACCGGGCCGATGAGCGGGTTACCGTCGGGCGAAAAAGTAAACGGCCCGTTGACAACGCGCTTGATTCCAGCGTTCTCAAGTGCGGGGAAATGTGCGAAACCGACTTCGAGGCTCGGCGCGATGCGGTCCAGATCCGGCGCAAGCAATTCGTGCGTGAAATTCCACGGCGTTTCGCGCGTGGACCATGGCACACCGGCTTTTTCGTAGGTGCCGATCAGCATTCCGCGACCTTCCTGGCGCATGTAGATCTCGCCTTCGAAATCGATCACATGCAGCATCTCTTTCGCCGCTGCGGCCACTTCGGGGATCTCACCCGTGATCAGGTAGTGGTGCTCCATGGCCAAGACAGGCAATTCGAGCCCTGTCATGCGCCCCACTTCGCGCGCCCACAAGCCACCCGCGTTGACGACGTGTTGCGCGACGAGCGTTCCCTTCTCGGTCACCACGTTCCAGTGTCGGTCGGTGCGAGCCACAAGCTCGACCACGCGAGTGAAGCGATAGACCTCGGCGCCGCGTTGGCGCGCAGCCTTCGCGTAGGCCTGCGTTACGCCCGCAGGATCGACGTGGCCTTCTAGCGGGTTATACAAAGCACCGACAAAATACTTCTTGTCCATCAGCGGAAAGAGGCGAGCAGCCTCGTCGACCGAGACCAGCTCCATGTCGAGTCCGAGATATCGGCCGCGCGCCACGGCGAGCTTCAGAAAATCCATCCGCTCGCGCGTTCCAGCGAGATTGATGCCGCCGGTGATATGAATCCCGCACGATTGCTCTGACTCGGCTTCGAGGTCTTGGTAGAGCTTGATCGTGTACTGCTGCAGCTTGGCGACGTTGGGATCGCCATTTAGGGTATGCATACCGCCCGCGGCATGCCAGGTCGAGCCCGACGTCAGCTCGTCGCGCTCAATCAGCACTACATCGGTCCAGCCTGCCTTGGTCAGATGGTAGAGAACACTCGCGCCGACGACGCCGCCACCGATCACGGCGACCTGCGCGTGCGTCTTCATGAAAGCTGCTGCAGGAACTCGCGCGTTCGCACTTGTTGCGGGTTTCCAAACAGCTCACCCGGGGTGCCGTACTCGACGATCAAGCCATGCTCTGTGAAATAGACGTGGTTCGCGATCTCGCGCGCAAACGCCATCTCGTGCGTCACCAGGATCGACGTCATGCCCTCTTCAACCAGTTGCCGGATCGTCAGCAGCACTTCCTTCACGGTCTCGGGGTCGAGCGCCGCGGTGACCTCATCGAACAGCATCACCGAAGGGCGCATCGCCAGCGCGCGCGCGATCGCGACGCGCTGCTGCTGACCGCCGGAAAGTTCGCCGGGATAGCTATGCTCCTTTCCGGCAAGGCGCACCTTCTTCAGCAGCGCGTACGCACGTTCCTCGACGTCGGCCACCGGCTGCTTCAAGACCTGCACCGGCGCCATCATCAGGTTCTGCAGCGCTGTCTTGTGAGGGAACAGGTTGTACTGCTGAAACACGATCGATACATCCTTGCGCAAGGCGACCATTTCGGCATCGGTGCGCAGCGTGTGCACGGCATGCGGGCCGACATACACCTCGCCGCGGTCCAGCGGAATCAGCCCGTTGATGCACCGAAGCAGGGTCGATTTGCCCGAACCCGAGGGCCCGATGATGCACACCGCTTCGCCTCTTGCAACGTCGAGTGTGATGCCGTTCAACACCTTGATAGCGCCGAACGCCTTGTGCACATCGACAATGCGAACGAGCGGGTCGGCACGGTCGATACCTTTCATTGGGTCGCGCGCGCTGCCGAGGTCGGGTCGGAACGCGTCGCGGGCAGTTCGACGATCCGAGGCACGTGACCGGTTGCGGCAAGGAAGCGCTCGAGATTCCGACGCGACACAATCATCGTCGCAGTGTTGGTGAGGGGATGCGCGTGCAGCGCCGGCGCGTCCCACAAGGCGCGGTCAATGACGAACTCGACGGCGCCGGCTGCATCGTTGCACAACGCCAGCAGGCTCACCGAACCCGGGGTGATGCCTAGGTATTTTTGCAGCCGCTCCGGCGAAGCGAATCCCAGACGGCCAGCGCCGATCAATGCTCCCAGTTGATTCAGATCGACGCCGAGGTCGTGCCGGGCAGTGACCAGAAAATGGCGCACCCCTTTCCTGTCGCGCAGAAACAAATTCTTGGTCTTGGTTCCCGGCAACGGCGGAACGAGCCGTTCCGACTCCTCGACCGTCGTCACCGCTGCGTGCCGCTGCGCGCTGATTCCATGTTCGCGCAGGAAAACGTCGATGTCGATCATCGTTCGGCGTACCGCGCTTCGAGCCGCCGCGTCCACGCCGCGATCGGATAGCAATACAGGAAAAACCACAGCAGCACGAAGCTGTAGATCGGAATCAGCAGATCGGTGCGCGCTTCGGCGCTGGTGATGCGACCGGTGATCGTCATTACTTCTGCGACGCCCACGATCGACGCCAGCGGGGTGGCCATGGTCAGGATCGCGTACCAGTTCATCCACGGCGGCAGCATTCGCTTGATGCACTGGGGCAGGATGATCTTCCAGAGAGTCTCGCTCCGCGAGAAAGCCAGCGCGCGCGCGGCATCCCATTGACCGGTCGGGATCGACTGCACGGCCCCGCGCACAATCTCCGCGATATTCGCCATGATCGGCAGCGCGAGGCCGAGCGTCGCCTTGATCCAGTCGGGAAACGGCACCACTATCGTTCCGACTCGGAACTCAAAAGGTAGCAGGAACATTACGAAGAACAGCAGCACCAGCCACGGCGCATTGCGGAAGAACTGAACGACCAGCCACGATCCGCCACGTACGGGAGCAAGCAATGAAATTCGAGACAGCCCGAGCAGTACGCCAGCGGCGGTGCCGAGCACCATCGCGCATACGCTGATCAACAGGTTGAAAAAGAAACCTTTGGCGAGCAACGGCGTCCACTTGATCAGCAGCTCGACAATGCTGGCTTTTGCAGCGCCCTGCGCTTGCGCGAATGCGAGTGAGGTCGCGAGCACCGCGATCAGGATTGCGCCGATCTGCGCTGAAAGCAGCCCGCCGCCGCTAGAACGGGCGCCGACAGGCTTGGACAAGCGCAGCGGCAGCAGCACCGCGAGCCGCGAATCGCTCATTGGCCGAATCCCGGCACACGCAACCGCACTTCAAGCCGATGCATCGCCTGATTGATGATGCCGACCATCGCGACGTACGACAGCAGCAACACCACCATCATCTCGGGCACGTTGACCTGCTCGGACCAGATCTGCGCCGACATGTAAACCAGTTCCGGCACCGCGATCGCGTAGGCGAGCGTCGTGGTCTTGACGAGGTTCACAAGATTGTTGGTCATCGCCGGCATCGTCACGCGAACCGCCAGCGGCAGCACGACACGTCGATACACCTGCCAGCGCGCGTAACCCAATGCTTGCGCCGCCTCGATCGTCGCCTTCGGGACCGCCTCGATACCGGCCCGGAATATTTCCGCTGCGAACGCTGCTTCCAGCAGCGTTAACGACACCAGTGCCCAGCCGAACGATCCCAGCAGCGGCTGGCCGTCGATCTTCGGCAGCACCGGCCCGAGTGCGAAATAGAAAAAATAAAGCTGCACCAGCGGCGGCGTATTGCGAAACAGCTGCACGAAGGCGTTGACCGCTTGCCTCACCAGCGCAACGCGCGAGCCGTATAACCCAGCCAGCAATGCACCTAACGTAATGCTCAGGACCAGGCAGTACGTCGCCAGCTTGAAAGTGGTTACGAAGCCCTGCAGAAATCGCTTGGTGTCGTAGCTATCGTAGAAAATTGTCAGCTTGATGCCGGTCGCCTGGTGCAACCACTGAAACCACGCCGCAATATCGTCCACGGTCGGTCAGGCGCGTACACGAGCGCGTGTCATCAGCACGCGCCCGACACTGCAACCAAGACTTACTTGAACTTCGCTTGTTGTTCGATCAGAAACGGTGACTGAGGAATGCCCCATTTCTTTTCCAGATCGAGGATGAAGCCGATCTTGTGCCATTCCTTCGTCACGTCGCTGATAAATGCAGCGAACTTGGCGTCTTCCTTGCGGACGCCGATGCCCCAGGGCTCGGGATCGATCGAGGGCAGCACCATCGCGTAATCGGCCCACTTGGCATCGCCCATGATGCCGGCGAAGAACGTCGTATCGAACACGGTGCCGACGCAGTTGCCGCCTTCGAGCGCAGCCATCGCTTCGGTGACGCCCTTGAACACCACCAGATTCGCGCCGAACTCTTCACCGGTGCGGCGGTTGTAGTACGCGCCTTGCACGCCGCACACCGGCTTGCCCTTCAGGTCGGCCCAGGTTTTCAATCCGGAGTTTTTCTTGGCGAACACATTGGCCGCGCCGGCGTAGTAAAACGGCTGCGGAATTGCGACGACCTCGGCGCGATCCGGCCGGTACGCCATCGTCGCGATCATCATATCGATGCGGCCCTGCTTCAGAAACTCCATCCGGTTCGCCGCGATGACCGGCACCAGTTCGACCTGTGCTCCAAGCCGCCTCGCGACGTCATTGGCCAGATCGATTTCCAGCCCGACGATCTTGCCCGACGGATCGAGAAAACCGAACGGCTTGTAGTCGGCCTTGACCCCCACCACCATCTTGCCTTTTTGCTTAATGCTCGCGATCGTGTCGACCGGCTGCGCCCAGGCGCTGGCCGACATCGCAAAGCCGATCACACTTGCCAGCGTCGCAAGCTTTGTCCAAAGTCTCATTACGGTCATGTGCTGCCTCCGGTTGGTGCGTATTCCACGACATCGTAGCGGCGATGTCGATCTGCCCCCTTCGCTACCGCGAGGGATAAGCGATTGTGCATCAGAACAACGGCGACGCTAATGGCGTCGCCTTGCCCGTGACACGTGGCGTCTGATGGCCAACAATGTCGCCGGTCGATGAAGTACTCAATTTTCTCGCTCGCCCGCAACGCGCTCAGTTATCACGAAAACTGGCCGCTGGCATGGCGCAGCCCGCCGCCGAAAAAGCACTACGACGCAGTGATCATCGGAGGAGGAGGGCACGGACTCGCTACCGCGTACTACCTCGCGCACGAGCACGGCATGGGCAATATCGCGGTGCTGGAAAAGGGCTGGCTCGGCGGCGGCAACACCGGGCGCAATACGACCATCGTGCGCTCGAACTATCACCTCGACCCGAACGCTCACTTTTACGAATACTCGCTGAAGCTGTGGGAGCGGCTGTCGCAGCAGCTGAATTTCAACGTGATGTACAGCGCGCGCGGCGTGCTGAATCTGGTGCATTCGCCGGCCGACATGGATGCGGCGATGCGCCGCGGCAATGCGATGCGCCTGAACGGCATCGACGCCGAGTTTCTGTCGCGCGATCAGATCGCGAAGTGGATTCGCAACCTCGATTGCTCGGAGCATGCGCGCTTTCCGATCGTCGGCGGACTGCTGCAGCCGCGCGGCGGTACGGTCCGGCACGACGCGGTTGCCTGGGGCTATGCGCGCGCCGCCGATGCATGCGGCGTCGACATCATCCAGCAATGCGAAGTCAGCGGCATCCGCCTCGATAACGGCGCAGTAACGGGCGTCGAGACAACACGCGGCTTCATCGCGACGCCGAAGATCGGAATCGCCGTTGCAGGTCATTCGAGTCACGTCGCGGCGATGGCGGGAATCAAACTGCCGATCGAATCACACGTCTTGCAGGCGATGGTGTCGGAGCCGGTCAAGCCGGTGCTCGACACCGTGGTTACCTCTGGCGCCGTTCATTTTTACGTCAGCCAGTCGGACAAAGGCGAGCTGGTGATGGGCGGCGATCTCGATTTCTACAACTCGTACGCGCAGCGCGGCAACCTTCCGATCATCGAGCACGTCGTCGCTGCTTGCCTTGCGCTGTTTCCGAGCTTCGGCCGCCTGAAGCTGCTGCGCACGTGGGGCGGCATCATGGACATGACGATGGACGGCAGCCCGA
>JBDUCU010000123.1:0-8074 GCA_040003315.1 Burkholderiaceae bacterium
TTCACGTTCGTCGAGGCGTACATGGCGCGCGGCATGCACATCGACGACTTCGCGCAGAACCTGAGCTTCTTCTTCAGCAACGGCATGGACCCCGAATACACGGTGATGGGCCGCGTCGCGCGCCGCATCTGGGCCGTGAGTATGAGGGATAAATACGGCGCGAATGAAAGATCACAGAAGCTGAAGTACCACTGCCAGACCAGCGGCCGCTCGCTGCACGCGCAGGAGATTCAGTTCAACGACATCCGCACCACGTTGCAGGCGCTGATCGCCACCTACGACAACGCCAACAGCCTGCACACCAACGCGTTCGACGAAGCGATCACCACGCCGACCGGAGAATCGGTGCGGCGCGCGGTGGCGATTCAGATGATCATCAACCGCGAGTGGGGACTGGCGAAGAACGAGAACCCGAATCAAGGCAGCTTCATCGTCGACGAGCTGACCGAGCTGGTCGAAGAAGCGGTGCTGAAAGAGTTCGAAGCGATCAGCGAGCGCGGCGGCGTGCTCGGCGCGATGGAGCTCGGCTACCAGCGCGGCAAGATCCAGGAAGAATCACTGCACTACGAACACCTGAAGCACACCGGCGAGTACCCGATCATCGGCGTCAACACCTTCCGCAACCCGAACGGCGATCACGTGCCCGATCACGTCGAGCTGCAGCGCTCAACCGAAGAAGAAAAGCAGAGTCAGCTAAAGCGGCTACATGACTTTCAGCAGCGCAACGCGAAGCAGACGCCGGCGATGCTGCAACGGCTTCAGCGCACCGTGATCGACAACGGCAACGTGTTCGAAGTGCTGATGGATGCGGTGCGCGTCTGTTCGCTCGGGCAGATCACGAATGCGCTGTTTGAGGTGGGTGGGCAGTATCGGCGGAATATGTAGGGATGCTCGCGCCTCACAGCGGTCAACGTTCTATCGTCGCGGTGCTATCGAAGAAATCTTCGGCTGCTGATTGGCGCGTTGGGACGGCCGGAGCATTGAGTGAGGCTACTTTCCTGTTCGGAGCGGTACCGAGTAATTAACGCAGCGGCGTGGCCTCCAGGGCCATCCTCACTGTTTGACAGCTCACCCCACCGCCAGTAGGCTTTTTGATTGATAAGAACGTGGTCCTTTTTTCTGTCCCTGCCTCAGGAGGTCATCATGCAAAGGGTCGTCGCTTCGCTAAGCGCAGTGCTAATGCTCGCCGCCGTCACCGCGGTGGCGCAGGAAAAGACGAAGGATCCACCCAAGTCGAGCCACACGGGAATGGCAAAGGCGGGCGGTGCCAAATCCGACGCCGCAGTCATCGCGAAGGCGACGAGTGCCGCGCCGGCGGACATCGGCCGCAACGCTGCGGTCATGGGCATGGGCGCCGACGGCAAGATGAAGGAATTGCGCGCCGGTAGCAATGGATGGATGTGCATGCTCGATCTCGTCGGCGAGTCGATGTGCCTCGACAAGGAGTGGCAGGCCTGGGGCGACGCCTGGATGAACAAGAAGGACCCGCCCAAGCCGAAGTCGGTCGGCGTGGCCTACATGCTTAACGGCGATAAGGGGGCAAGCAACACCGATCCGTACGCGACGAAACCGACGGCTGACAACAAGTGGGTCGTGAGCGGACCGCACATCATGATTCTTCCGACGGATGCCAGTCAGCTTGACGCGTACCCAACGGACTGGACAAAGGGTGGCCCGTGGGTGATGTGGAAGGGAACGCCTTATGCTCACATCATGGTCCCAACTACGTCAATGGCTAAGTCGGCGTCTAAGGCGCCGGCCGCGAAGTCTGCCGATAAGAAATAGGGTGGCCGTGCGTTGTAGTTTCTGCATGAACTCGCACTGCTGATACGGCTGCGCCGTCGTTCGGCGCAGCCGTACTGTTCTAGCGAACAGCGGCTAACGTGTTCGTTTCCTAGGCTTGGCAATAGGCCATCGGGTCGCATAGCCACGTGCACCGAACGAGGCGGTCGACCTTACATCTACCGGCGAAGGTTCCGAGGGACGAGTCATTCGAGGGCCGACTACGGCGAAATGACTGTTGCACAGAAATTAATTGCGCTTTTGCTCGGTGCATCGGCAGTCGCGGTAGCGTCCGCCGAGCCTTCGTTGCAGGTTGGTTCGAAGCGCTTCACCGAGTCCTACATCCTCGGCGAGATCATTCGGGGGACGGCACAGGGCGCGGAAACGACGGCCGCGCACCAGCGCGGAATGGGCAATACCGCCATCCTGCTCAATGCGCTCGAAAGCCGCAGCATCGATGTCTATCCCGAATACACCGGCACGATCGCGCGCGAGATCCTCAAGCTGCCCGACGTGCCGCCACTGGCGGAACTGAATACGCGCCTGGCGCCGCGTGGATTGGCAGTGGCGGTGCCGCTGGGTTTTAACAACAGCTACGCGCTTGCGGTGCGCGCCCGCGATGCACGCGAAAAAGGCCTCGCGCGGATTTCGGACCTCAAGCAACACTCCGAGCTGCGACTCGGGCTTTCGCAAGAGTTTCTTGGCCGCGCTGATGGTTGGCCCAATCTGGAACGCGCTTACGGACTGCGCTTTCCACCGCCCAAGGGCCTCGACCACGGACTCGCCTACGAGGCAATCGCGGGCGGCCAGGTCGACGTGATCGACATCTACACGACCGACGCCAAGCTCGACAAGTATCAGTTGGTCGTGCTCGAAGACGACCTCGGCTTCTTTCCGCGATACGACGCGGTGTTGTTGCATCGCGCGGATGTGCCGGCGCGGTTTCCGAAGGCGTGGGCCGCGCTGGCGCGGCTCGAAGGAAGCCTCGACGACGCGGCGATGCGTCGGCTGAATGCCGCGGCCGAGCTTGAAGGCAAGGATATTGAGGCCATCGCATCGGGCTGGGTCGGCGCGCAGCTGGCGCAGGCTCAAGGCACGACGACCTCCACCCCGGACACCACGATGCGAGCGACGCTGTGGCAGCGAGTGTTCGCGCCCGATTTGGGTCGGCTTACGCTCGAACACCTCGGACTCGTGTTCGCAGCGCTGGCGGCGAGTTGCGTGATCGGAATCCCGTTGGGGTTGCTGGCTGCGCGGCGGCGGCCGACCGCGCCGCTGGTATTCGGCGTAACCGGAATCATTCAGACGATTCCATCGCTGGCCCTGCTCGCATTTCTGATCCCGCTGACCGGACGCATCGGTATGGTGCCGGCGTTCATCGCGCTCACGCTGTATGCGCTGTTACCGATCGTGCGCAACACTCAGGTCGGGCTTGCGCAGATACCGCGCGGGATGATTGAAGCGGCCAAGTCCCTCGGTCTTCGACCTCCGACCATCATGCGAGAGATTGAATTGCCACTTGCTATGCCGACGTTGCTCGCCGGGATCAAGACCTCCGCCGTGGTCAATGTCGGGACCGCGACGATCGCCGCGTTCATCGGCGCCGGGGGGTTCGGCGAGCGCATTGTCACTGGGCTGGCGCTGAACGATCAGACGATGCTGTTGGCAGGTGCGATACCGGTCGCCGTGCTCGCGCTGGCGATACAGGGCGCATTCGAGCTGCTGGAGAAAAAGGTCGTTCCCGCCGGTCTGCAGATTCGATCCGATTGAGCCACGGCGAACCGTCATCGCTCGCTCGCAGAGCGCGTCGCGCTAGCACTCGCCAGTCAAGCACAGCATAAGGCGCTTTAAGTGTGATGCCAGGGTGATGCAAGATCGGAAAAATCAACCGCGCATGGGCCTGGCGAAAAACGAGAACCCCAATCAGGGCAGCTTCATCGCTCAGCCGCAGGTCACGAGCGTGATCATCATCGGTGCGAAGCGGCCCGAGCAGCGGGCAGACAACATCGCCGCCACAAAGACCACTCTGAGCGCCGATGAGTTGAAGCAACTCGATGAAGTGAGCCGTTTGCCTTCCGAATATCTAGATGGATGTACGAGCGACAAGGCGAATACCGGCGCAAGCAGATCGGCGAGAGTCAGAGTGCGCGCGGCGCTTAAACCTGTAGCTCTAAGCGTGCAACGCTTCGATCGCCGAGTTGGGATTCGACGCAGCGATTTTCAGCAAGCGCGCGCAGGTCCCGTCGGTCGTGTGGGATGCCGCTGCCAGTTTTGACAGCATCAAGCGCCGCGCCGGGGTAATAGCCGATCACTCCGCCCCGGTCATCGGCCTCCTGCCGTCAACGCAGATCGAATCGATCCAAGTCCATCACCTTGGCCCACGCGGCGACGAAGTCTTTCGCGAATTTCTCTTTCGCATCGGCGCTTGCATACACCTCCGCGATCGCCCGCAGTTGCGAGTTCGAGCCGAAGACTAGGTCGACACGGGTGCCGGTCCATCGGACCTGGCCGCTTTTGCGATCCTTGCCCTCAAACAAACCGTCGTCGCCGGACTTCGCCTTCCATTCGGTGTTCATGTTGAGCAGGTTGATGAAGAAGTCGTTGCTGAGTGTACCGGGCCGATCGGTGAAGACGCCGTGCTTCGCTCCGTTGGCATTGGTGCCTAGTACGCGCATCCCGCCGACGAGCGCCGTCATCTCGGGCGCGGTGAGCGTGAGCAGCTGCGCCTTGTCGATCAGCAGTGCTTCGGCCGGCACGCTGTAACGGCCCTTAACGTAGTTGCGGAAGCCGTCGGAGGCGGGCTCGAGCGCAGCGAACGAACTGACGTCGGTCTGCTCCTGCGAGGCGTCCGTGCGGCCTGGATTGAAAGGCACGGTGACCGAGTGGCCCGCATCCTGTGCCGCTTTCTCGAGGGCAGCGCCGCCGGCCAGCACTATCAGGTCGGCGAGCGATATCTTCTTGCCACCCGGCGCCGCGCCGTTGAACTTCGACTGAATGTCCATCAGCGTCTTCAGCACCTTAGCGAGCTGCGTCGGCTGATTGACCGGCCAGTCCTTCTGCGGCGCGAGACGAATGCGTGCGCCGTTGGCGCCGCCGCGCTTGTCACCGCCGCGGAACGTGGAGGCCGAGGCCCACGCGGTTGACACCAGCTCGGCCACCGAGAGGCCGGAGGCCAACACCTTCTGCTTGAGCGCAGCGACATCTTTCGCATCGACGAGCGCATGGTCGACCTTGGGGATCGGGTCCTGCCAGATCAGCTCTTCTGCCGGAACATCGGGGCCGAGGTAGCGGGCGCGCGGGCCCATGTCACGGTGCGTGAGCTTGAACCAGGCGCGCGCGAAGGCGTCGGCGAACTGATCGGGATTCTCGAGGAAGCGGCGCGAGATCTTCTCGTAGGCCGGGTCCATCCGCATCGACAGGTCGGTTGTCAGCATCGTCGGCGGCAGGCGCTTCGCCTTGTCGTGCGCGTGCGGGATCGTGCCGGCGCCGCCCTTGGCCACCCACTGCTGTGCGCCGGCCGGGCTTTTCGTCAGCTCCCACTCGAAGCCGAACAGATGCTTGAAGTAGTCATGGCTCCACTTCGCGGGTGTCGTCGTCCAGGTGACCTCGAGGCCACTGGTGATCGTGTCGCCGCCCTTGCCGGAGCCGAAGCTGTTGTGCCAGCCGAAGCCCTGGTGCTCGAGGTCCATCGCTTCGGGCTCTTTCGCCACGTTCTCCGCGGGTGCCGCTCCGTGCGTCTTGCCGAAGGTGTGACCGCCCGCGATCAGCGCCACCGTTTCTTCGTCATCCATCGCCATGCGGCCGAAGGTGTCGCGAATGTCCTTCGCCGCAGCGATCGGGTCGGGCTTGCCGTCCGGGCCTTCCGGGTTGACGTAGATCAGGCCCATCTGCACGGCGGCGAGCGGGTTCTCGAGGTCGCGTGTGTGCGGCACCTGGCTGTCGTCATCCTTCACCAGCACGCCGTGGCCTTCGACGACACCCGGCGAGCCCTGCGTGTAGCGGATGTCGCCGCCGAGCCACTTCGTCTCGCGCCCCCAGTAGACGTCGAGGTCGGGCTCCCACACATCGGGGCGGCCGCCGGCGAAGCCGAAGGTCTTGAAGCCCATGCTCTCAAGGGCGACATTGCCGGCGAGGATCATCAGGTCGGCCCACGAAATCTTGTTGCCGTACTTCTGCTTGATCGGCCAGAGCAGGCGCCGCGCCTTGTCAAGGCTCACGTTGTCGGGCCAGCTGTTGAGCGGTGCGAAGCGCTGCTGGCCGCGGCCGCCGCCGCCGCGGCCGTCGCCGATGCGATAGGTGCCGGCGCTGTGCCAGGCCATGCGAATGAAGAGCGGGCCGTAGTGGCCGAAGTCGGCCGGCCACCAGTCCTGCGAGTCGTTCATCAGGGCGTGCAGGTCTTTCTTCAACGCCTGCAGATCGAGGCTCTCGAAGGCCTTCGCGTAGTCGAAGTCGGGGTCCATCGGGTCGGACTTCGGCGAGTGCTGTGCGAGGAGGTCAAGACGCAGCTGATTTGGCCACCACTCTCGGTTGGTGGTACCGCTGCCCGCGGGCTGATGGATAGGACACTTGGCTGCTGTAGTCATCGCGGAGTCGTTCATTTGGCCGATTTAAGGTTGGAACGGAAGCGATAAGTTTCCGCTATCACCCCACGCTTAGTCCAGTCGGCTTTATCAATCGCGCAGATAGGAAAAAGCGAAATCCGCACCACGCCTGCAGTGGCGTGCTCGGCGCGATGGAGCTCGGCCTCTTAGTAAACTTGGTGCCTGTCGAAAATTCACACGCATCGGCGTGTCAACCAGACTTTCGGAGGAAGACATGAACGTCTCTATTACTTATTGCGTGCGCTGAAACTACCTTCCACAGGCCTCCAGTCTGGGGGCCAAGCTATCAAGCGATCTGAAAATTGACGCTCAATTGATTAAGGGCGACAACGGGGTTTTCAATGTCGTTGCGAATGGCAGCGTCATCTTTTCTAAAGATACGAGCGGACGTTTTCCCGAACATCAAGAAATCGTTGATGCGCTCCGGCGGATTTAGCACTAGCGGCTTCCGCGTTCAGCCAACGCCACACGGCCTGCGACACGTTGACGTGGCGAAGGCAGATGGTCGCTGGGACGCCGCCTACGCTCCGATTCGCAGCGCGACAGTGGCCACGGTGCCGGAAGATCTTCGCGCCGCTATTGAAGCAAACGCACGCGCACGGAAAACATTCAAGACCCTCGGCCGCCAAAACCTTTTCGCATTGGCGTTTCGAACCAACAACATGAAGACTCCGGCTGGAAGAGTCAGAAAGATCGAGGCGTTGGTGTCGATGCTCGCGCGGGGCGAAACGATCGTGCCAGAAGCCAAGTTGAAGCGATCGCGCTCCTAGCGAAGTCTCGCTAGCGATCCGCGGACCGTTGTCCCTCCAACGGATATGCCGGATCGTTGTAGCCTGGAGTCGACGGGTGCCCCGGGCTCACGAGTGAATCGACCAGCGCTTCGTCCTCCGAAGCGACCTCGCAGTCGAGGGCGAGAACGTATTCTTTCCATTGCTGCAAAGTGCGTGGACCGGCGATCACCGCGCTCACCGCTCGGTGCGCCAGCACCCAGGCGGTGGCGAAGTGCGACAGCGCAACGCCCTTGCGAGCGCAGTGCTCGTTGAGCTTTTGCGCTACCCGCAACGAGTCTTCGCGAAACTCGGTTTCCATCATGCGCTTGTCGCCACGACCGGCGCGCGTATCGGCGGCGGGCTTGCCGCCGGGCGCGTACTTGCCGGAGAGCACACCGCGCGCGATCGGGCTGTACGGCACCACGCCAAGACCGAAGCGGGCGCACGCAGGCAGCACTTCCACTTCGGGCTGCCGATTGAGCAGGTTGTAGTACGGTTGGCAGACGACAGGTGCCGGCATGTTGAGCGCGCGCGCCGTGTAGACGGCTTCCGCGATGCGCCAGCCACGAAAGTTGCTCAAGCCCCAGTAGCGAATTTTGCCCGCGCGCAGCAGCGCATCGACCGCGCGCAGCGGCTCCTCGAGATGCATGCCGTTGAAGTCCCGGTGCAGGTAGTAGATATCAATCCAGTCGGTGGCCAGTCGCTTCAGACTCGCCTCGCATTCACGCAAGACCCAAGTGCGCGAATAGTGCGACTCGTTAGGCCGCTCCGACATCTTGTTGCCGACCTTGGTGGCGAGGACCCAGTCGTCACGCTGCCCCTTGAGTAATGAACCCACGATCGACTCCGATTTGCCATTGGAATACACATCGGCCGTGTCGATGAAATTGACTCCTTGGTCGCGGGCATGCGCCAAGATCT
>JBDUCU010000124.1:0-8057 GCA_040003315.1 Burkholderiaceae bacterium
GCCGGGCGGCTCGGTCGAGTACAACAATGATGAGGCCGGCGCAATATGGCTGCAGTGATGCCGTTCGACATCCTTCTACCGGTACGACCGTAGGCATTCATCGTTCTGTTGGGTAGACTCGCACCAGCCTAACGGGAGGTTCGACATGACGTCTTGGGAGATCAAGGGTAGAGAGCTCGTCAATTGCACCTGCGAATATGGCTGCAGCTGCCAGTTCAACGGCCTTCCGGACAAAGGTCATTGCCACGCCGTAGCGGGGATCCAAATCGACCAGGGCCACTACGGCAAGACCAAGCTCGACGGCCTCCGGATCGCTGCGATCTTCAAATGGCCCGGTGCGATTCACGAGGGCAACGGCGAAGCCATCGCCTTCGTCGACGAGAAGGCCGACGCGCAGCAGCGCGAGGCGCTGTTGAAGATCATGACGGGACAAGACACAGACCCGTTTGCGACCATGTTCGCCGTCTACGCTTCGACGGTTACCACCATGAACAATCCGGTCTTCACGAAGATCGATCTTGAGCTCGACATCGACGGCCGCAAGGGCCGCATCTTCGTCAAGGATTACATCGAGACGGTTGGCCAACCCATCCGCAACAAAGTCTCGGGCGATGAGACGCGTGCGCAGATCGTATTGCCCAACGGTTTCGAATACGCGGTTGCCGAGATCGGCAGTGCATCGAGCACGACTAGCGGCCCGGTCAAGGTCGCGATGAAAGACAAATACGGCCAATTCGCGCGCCTGCACCTCAACAATCACGGCGTCGTGCGAGCCTGACGCATCCATTTCCGTTGGCCCTTGAGCGCCTGCTAAGGCGCGACCGCAGGATCACGCTTGCGGCGTTGGTGACGCTTTGCGCGCTGGCTTGGCTCTACACAGTGATGGGCCCGGGGCTCGACATGAACGTGTGGCAGATGACCGCGTTCGTGTTGTTCCCGCACCAACACGCGGGCACCCTGGCACCGGAGATGACGGCCACGGACATGGGCACGATGGCGATGGCGCCCGCGCCCGCGGCCTGGGGGTTCGGCAGCTGGACGCTGATCATCGCGATGTGGTGGATCATGATGATCGCGATGATGGCGCCGAGTGCCATCCCGGCCATCTTGCTGTACGCGCTGGTTCACCGGCAGGCACTTTCGCAGGGTCCCGTCCAGGGTAAGCTCGCGCCGACTGGCGTATTCACGGCAGGCTACCTGCTGGTCTGGCTAGCCTTCTCGGTCGTTGCCGCCGCGCTGCACTGGGTGCTTGAGCGCTACGAGATCGTCTCGCCCATCATCATGGGATCACAGAATCGCTGGTTTTCCGCCGGAATCCTGATCGCTGCCGGGCTCTATCAGCTTTCGCCACTGAAGAATGTCTGTTTGTCGCATTGCCGCGCACCCGCGTCGTTCCTGTCGCGACACTGGCGCCCGCGCGCGCTGGGAGCGTTGCATCTCGGCGCACTGCACGGTGCCTATTGCGTCGGCTGCTGCTGGTTGCTGATGCTCTTACTGTTCGTTGGCGGGGTGATGAATCTGATCTGGATCGCCGCGCTCGCCCTTTTGGTACTGATTGAGAAAGCCTGGCCTGCTGGCCAGTGGCTCGGTCGCGCCGCCGGCGCCGCCTTGATCGGATGGGGTATCGCCACGCTCTGGGTATGAAGCCAGGTGTCGGCTGTCAGGTGGTAAACGGCGGTGCTGCCTTGAGCACTTCCTCTATCGTCGTCACGCCGTGCGCAATCTTCTGCGCGCCCGAAAGCCGCAACGACTTGAGCCCGTCGCGCGCGGCCTGGCTGCGCAGCTTGACGATATCTCCAGCCTGCGACACCAACCCGCGCATCGCGTCGGTCATCACCAGCATCTCGATCAAGCCGGTGCGCCGCATATAGCCGGTGTTGCGGCATTCGAGGCATCCGACCGGCTTGTAGACCTTGTCGGGAATGCTCGACCGCCAGGGATTGACGAGCTCCTTCCAGAGTGTGGGGTCGAGCGGGTCGCCAAGCGCCTTGCAGTGTGGACAAAGCGTCCGGATCAAGCGCTGCGCCAGAATGCCGATCAACGTCGCGTTGACAAGATAGTTCGGCACGCCGAGTTCAAGCAGTCGCGCGATCGACGAAGCGGCGTCATTCGTGTGCAGCGTCGAAAAGACGAGATGGCCGGTCAGCGCCGCCTGCACGGCCATGTCAGCCGTTTCCTTGTCGCGAATTTCGCCGACCATGATGATGTCGGGATCCTGCCTCATCAGCGCGCGGAGGCCGTCGGAAAAGCCAAGATCGATGCCGTGCTGAACCTGCATCTGATTCAATGCCGGGTCGACCATCTCGATCGGATCTTCGACCGTGCTGACGTTGACTTCATCGGTGGCCAGCTGCTTCAGCGTCGAGTAAAGCGTCGTGGTCTTGCCCGATCCGGTGGGGCCTGTCACCAGCACGATGCCGGAGGGCCGATGAATCCACTGCTCCCACAGTTTCGCTTCCTCGTTCGAGAAGCCGAGCTCGGCATAGCTGCGGACCACGACCTCGGGGTCGAAGATGCGCATCACCAGTTTTTCGCCGAATGCGGTCGGCAATGTCGACAGGCGGATCTCGACTTCGCGTCCGGCGTTGATGCCGGTGCTAACCTTCGTCTTGATGCGCCCGTCCTGTGGACGCCGCTTCTCGACCACATCCATCCGGCCCAGCAGCTTGATGCGGCTCGTCATTGCACCCATCACGCCGGCAGGCACCTGGTAGACCTGGTGCAGCACCCCGTCTATGCGGAATCGCGCAACACCGAACTCGCGCCGCGGTTCAAGGTGGATGTCGCTCGCACGCTGATCGAACGCGTACTGCAGCAGCCAATCGACAATGTGGATGACGTGAGCATCGTTGGCCTCCACCTTGCCGCCGAGCTCGACCAGCTGCTCGAAACTCGAAACGAACGCCGTGCTGCCGGTCTTGGCGGCACCGCGCACTTGCTGCGCAAGCTTGAAGAATTCGATGGTGTAGCGCGCGACGTCAATCGGATTGGCGACGACTCGCAGAACCGTTTTCTTGGTGATCTGCTCGATCTCGCGATCCCACCCTGTCAAGAACGGCTCGCTGGTCGCGATCGTCACCTCGGTCGGTGTCATCGCCACCGGCAGAATCGAATAGGTGGTCGCATACGACGACGACATCACATCAACGACACGCGTGAAGTCGACCTTCAGCGGATCGATGTGGAAATACGGCAGCGATGACTTTTCAGCGATCCAACGCGTCAGCGTTTCAAGGTCCAGCAGTTGGTGACTCGCCCCTGGCGAGCGGTAATTCATTTCGGCCAGCACCACCAGCGGATGTCCCGCGCGCGAACTGCCGCCTGTGACCTTGAATCGCTCGGCATCGGCTGCCGTCAGCAATCCGTCGGCGACCAGCTGCTTGATTACAAAGCTACTGGTGACGCGGCCCGACGGCATTTGCACCGGCTGCACCCGGGCCATCTTCTCGCGCGGCGCCGTCGTATTTTTCAACACAGCCGCACCGTCTTTCGGATTCATGCCGGTTGAGACGCCTCGTAGCGCTTGGCCATCGACCGTGCACGATCGGGCGCGTTTTCAAAATCGGCAACAACCGCATCGACCGCGCGTTTCGTCAGAGGCACGCTTTCGAGCGGTTCGATGTACTTGCGCGCGAGGTACGACTTCAGCATGTCGGCCGACATTACATGGGCCTTTTGATCGTGCTCGCTGGCAAACAGGAACAGCGTTCTCAGCGGACTCATCCAGCGCAGCTTGGCCCGCGAAAACTCCATCCCGTTCCACAGCTTGAACCAGTTGCCGCGTTGCCAGCGTCCGATCTCTTCCTGCACGCGCGCGTCCTCAACCGGATCGAGCTTGGCAATGTCAGTCACCGGGTCTGGCATCACGATATCGGCCTTGTGCTCGGCCGCGGCTCGCATGATCAAGCCAGTCGACACGCGGATGCCTCCCGGAACCGTGGTGACCGGGAATACGCCCGACAGCTGCATGCCGTCGATCTTGGCGCGCAACTCGGAGGCGAGCAAGCTTGACTTGATATATGTTGCCTGATCGACCGGCTTGACGGCCATCGCGTGGGATTCCATCAGCTGCGTAAAAAACAATTCGCGCTCGCGTTCCGGCGCGTTGATCAATCCAAACCCGTCTCGCAACACACGCACCATCGGCGGAATCAACTTGACGAGCTTGCTACGGTCTTCGGTGCTGGCTTTGGGCTGCACCGACCACACGACTTCGTGTATGACGTCGCGAAACGCTTTGGCGAACCCAGGTGTTTTTTCCTGGCGTACCGTCGCAGCGACCAGCACCTTGACCCAGGCGCCCAGCAGGAATTCCTTGATGTACGGCTCGAGATCGACCCGCTCGAACGCGCGTCGCACCTGGATCGTCGTATTGATCGACAAGATCTCGTGTTTCTCGGCGGCTTCGAGCGCCTTCTTGGCACGCGACACCGGATCGTTTTCCTCCGGCGTGATATCCGAGACGAATTTGTCGAACTCGGTGTACAGCCGCTCGAACACGCCCAGATCGGTCTCGAAGTTCTTCAGGATTTCGGTGATGACCCGATCGACTTCCTTCATGTAACGCTGGTTGTCGTCACCGTAGGGTTCCCATCCGGTCGACGTTCCAGCGATGCGGTCGATCAACTTGCGGGCCGGATGCGCACTCGACGCAAAAAAGGCCGCATCCATCAACGCGGACTTCAGCACCGGAAACTGCAGCCTCGAAATGCGTGCCTTGATCTCCGATGGCACCTGTTTGTCCTGCATCACGTGATCGAACAGCATGCCGACCAGCTCGATGGTCAACTTGTCGACGACGCGCGTCGACTTCGAGATCAACTCATCGCGCAGCGCACCGATCGATTCTGTGGGCAGCGCGAAATTACCGGTCGGACCAAGCTCCTGCAGGTCCATCCGCTGAAACTCGCCGATCGACTGCAGCAGCTGCTGCGGAGCCGAGCCGTGCGAAGGCAGATGCGGCAGCCGCGATCCGCGAGCATTGGCCTGCAGACGCGTCAGCAAACCGCCCAGCAGCATGTTGGGCTCGTCGGAGCCCGTCGCTCCGCCGTCCTGAGCATTGGCATTGGCGCTAGCGCCACCGGCGTTGCCCGGCCGGCCGGCGCCGGCAGCACTGCTATCAAAACTGGCCGAATTGTTCGCGCCCGAACGCTGTGCGGCCGCTGCTGCTGCACCGGGTGTCTGCCACGGGCTCGGAGTGTTTTTGGGCGCGGCGCGCGTGCGGCGGATCGCACGCACGTCGACGCCGTGGTTGGTGTAATGATCGAGCAGTTGCCGCACGATGCGGGCAAGCTCCTCGCCCAGCGGTTTTTCGAACACCGTCAGGAAAAATTCCCACGCTTCCTTGTGCAGGTCGGTGTCTTCGGCGGCGCGCAGCAGCGCGCGGATGTAAACGGCGGGGCCTAGCGGATTCTCCGAACTGCGGACATTGGTCTTGCCAAGCAAAAATGCAACGACCAGATTCAGGTCGCGCAACAGCTGTTCGATATGACCTGCGACCTTGCTCGCATGCCGCTCGACGACGGTGTTGCTTTCGACCGAGATCGAATCCACCAGCGACAACGTTTCAGCATCGAGCGACCCGGGTGGTGCTTGCACGCGGCCCACGGTGATCTCGTTGAAGTACTGATCCTGAGTCTCCTGCAACCGCGCCATGAACGTGTGATGCACGTCGTCGAGCTTGGCTGCAAGATGCCGCTGCACCAGCGGCGAGCCAACATCGAAATCCCACTTGCCAGAAAGCTCTTCAAGGATTGTCCGGGCGAACTCGGGAAACGCAGCGCCGATGAGCTCGTTGGAGATCGCCATGCCGGATCTCAGCAACGCGGAGGCTTGCGCCGCAGTCACATACGGCACATCAACGCTTGCGCGCGGCGAATCGGAAGCCGGAGGAAACTCCATGCAAATTTCGCTAAGTTATCTCTGCCGGGGCACGCGCGAGCGGCCTCTGCACTTATAGACGTTGGACTCTATCTGCCTAGCATTGGCTGTCAAGCAAGTTTAAGCAGTTACTGGCGCTGAAATATCCCTGAATTGGAGGCATTAGCCGATGTTTCGCATCGTTCTACACAGAAAGGCGAGCGCCCAACGCATTCGCGTTCCGCAAGCCATCGACCCATTCGCTCGCCTTGAGCTTCCAGCGAGCTTCGAGCTCACGCGCTCTGCGCTCGAGGGCGCCAAACGGCACGTCAAGCGGCGGCCCTACAAACGCGAGCACGATACGATTCCCAGCATCGGCTTCGGGCATTATCAGCACGCGGTCATCAAAGGCCGACGCAATGGCCGCAAGACTCGGATCGAAGCGCGCGCCGAACAGATTGAACGATGCAACCCCAGGTGATCGCAATGCCCGGCGGCAGAGTCGGTAAAACGCAGCGTCGTCGTACACGGGCCCGCGCGCCTGCGCATCGTAGAGATCGACCTGCATCCAGTCGGCCCGCTTGCGCCCACGCGGGTGGCTGATGAATTCGAGCGCGTCCTGGTTGACGACCGTCAGACGTTCATCATCGGGCGGCAGACAGAACCAACCACGCGCGGCATTGATCACAGCGGCACTGAGTTCAACTGCAACGATCTGCGCGCTCACCACGTAGCGCCAACAAAACTTTGTTAGCGCGGCCGCGCCGAGACCCAGTTGCACGATGCGTTGCGGCTCAGGCAGGAAGAGCCCCACGGCCATCATCTGGCGTTGATAGTGCAGCTCGAGCGCGAAGGGCCGCGCCACACGCATGCCCCCTTGAATCCATTCGGTACCAAAGTGCAGATATCGAACACCATGTTCTTCGGAAAGCGTGACCGGTGCAGCCTTGCGGCTCCTGGGCACTGACGTGCGCCTAGGCGGGTGCGGCGTCGGGCTGCAGATCGCGCATCATGCCGTCGACCATGCGTTCGAACAGTGGAGCCTTCTCCGCAGTCCGGATGCGTCCGGCTCTGACATAACCGCGCAGAATCAGCGGCGCCAGGCTGTGCGCCTTGCCGGTGTCGGCCGATGTAAACAGATAAAAGTTCCTGCGTGGACTGATCCATCGCAGCCGTACTCGCTCGGTCTGCTCGCCGGTCCACAAATCGAACCAGGTACCACGTTGCCAGCCTTCGACCATCCTGTCGAGGTCGGTATCGGACAGTGTCTCGATCGATATCATCTCCTCGGGCTGCACGGTGAGCGGCGCTTCAAGCAGATTGACTTCTGCATTATTGGCAGCCACCGCGCTGCGCACGACTTCCGGTGTAATCGTCAGCGGCGGTTCGGGTTCGTTCTCGACCGCGGGCGGCGGCTCGACAATCTTGACTTCGTCGAGCTTGCGTTTGAATGCCGCCGCATCCAGCGGTGCGCCGGTGCCGTAGGCAACTTCCAGCGCCTTGACCGCCTGCGCATGCGATCCCATCAAGCGTCCAAAGAATTCCTGCGATTGCGCCGCCGTGTACTCGATCAACTGCAACCCTTCGCGCACAGTGCTCAACACCGCCGGGATGGTCTTGACCAGGCGCTTGCGATCTTCCGGGTTAATTTTCGGCTGCACGCTCCAGACGAGATCGGGCACGATGTCGCGAAACTTCTTTGCGAACGAGGGTTGCGAGCGCTCGCGCAACGTCGCGGCTACCAGAATCTTCACCCACGCGTCGAGCAGGAAATCACGCAGATACGACTCGAGCTGAACGCCTTCGAACGCTCGGCGGATACCGATCGCGGCGTTGATCCCCATGATCTCGCGCGTCTCGGCCTCTTCGAGCGCGCGTTTGGCGCGCGTCACCGGATCGTCGTCGCGCACGCGCTCGTCGGCCAGATATTGCTCGAACTCGCTCAGCGCCTTTTCAAATATCGGCGGGCCTTCGTTGATGGCGACCACAACCGTGTTGACCGCCTTGTTCACTTCGTTTAGATAGCGAGCGTTTTCCTCTCCTTCGGGACGCCATCCGATACCCGTCGCCGCGATCCGGTCCATCAGCCGGCGCGCGGGCTGCACCGGAGAGACAAACAGTTCCGAATCCGCCAACGCGACCTTCATGATCGGAAACTGCAGCCGTGATATTGCAGTCTTGATCTCGGCTGGCAGATA
>JBDUCU010000125.1:0-8012 GCA_040003315.1 Burkholderiaceae bacterium
CGCGAGCGCCGGCGCTGTTCGTTCTGCCGTGCTCCAACCGCGATTGCAAAGACGCGCCTGGCGATTTTTTAACGATCGCGTCAATGAGGTTTGCCGAGATTCAAGCCGGGCAGTTCATCGACGCGGGCACCGTCAGTGTCAGCGAACAAGACATCGTCGGTTTTGCGCGCGCATTCGATCCGCAATGGTTCCATCTGGATCCGCAGCGAGCTCAGTCGAGCCGCTGGAATGGACTGATCGCCAGCGGCTGGCACACCTGTTCCCTGGCGATGAAGCTTGTCGTCGACAATGTTCTCGCCGGCTCCGAATCGTTTGGTTCACCCGGTGTCGACGAGTTGCGTTGGAATAATCCGGTTCGACCCGGCGATCGACTGCATTTGCAGGTCGAGGTGGTCGATGTGAGGCGCGCTCGCTCACGCCCAACACTTGGAATCGTGCGCTGGATATGGCGGATGCGAAATCAGCGCGAAGCCGAGGTGCTCAGCCTGGACGTGACCAGTCTTTTCGAATTGGATTCGCTGGCAGCACGAGGCTAGTCGACTCGGTGGTCGCGCTCGCGGAAACGTTGAATGTGATCCTCTTGATTCGCACTCTTCACATACACAAGCTCAGTGGATGAATTGTGTGCACCGAGCGCACTTCTGGTTGCAAGCTGAAACCCGAGTCGCCTAAGCAGGCGGATCGATCGCTCGTTGCCAGCTTCGACGGTGGCGCGATACTGATTCACGTCATACGAGGCGGCCAGGTGTTCAAGCATGGCGTGTACTGCTTCGCGTGCGAAACCGTGGCCCCAATGGTTCGTCGCGAAAACATATGCGACGTACGCATCTCGATCCGACGGGACAGTTGCCTGCACGTAACCCAGAGGCGGTCGCCCGTGCGGACAAACGATCCAATTTAACCAGGCTTGGCGCCCATCGGGCGACGCGCGCGTTTCGAGCCGTCTATAGCGGTCGCGCAAAGACTCGACCGACGGCGGTGGTGGATAGTCGAGGTACCGATAGATGTTTTGATCGCCAAGCAGGTCGAACATTGCGTCGGCGTGGGCAACAACCAGTGGCTCGAGTGTCAACCGAGACGTCCTGATCGCCTCCATCGGCCTGATTTTTGGGGCAACGTTGATATGCACTACCCACCGGCGCTATGTGGTGCGCCGCATGCAGCTACTGACCTTCTAAAAGTAGATTCGCGGGACTCAATCACTTTCCGGAGCTGCGCGTCGCCGAAAACTTCTCCGGACGCGGATCGGAAATACCCGTCGCGGTTTGGCATCCTGACTGCCGGCAGTGTTTTCGGGTCGAGCACCGCATCAGCGGGAGCGTCGATATGGGGTGTCTGTTTTCCGACCCCGGGCGAGGAACTCTTCCTCTGCCTGCTGCAACCCCGCGAGAGGATCTGATCCGCTCGCTCGCTTGAGCGTTTGCCTGCATGTTGCCTCCTTCAATGCGTGGCGATCCTGCGCGGCGCCGCGAAGCGTCTGCGAGGTTGATTATGCTCGTCATCAAGTTGCCAATTCGACTCGACTGACGCGTGGATTCCAATTAGTCTCGATCCAACGGCTCGCCATGCTCCGCTTCCTTCTGACTCGCGTCTTGCTGCTTGTTCCGACTTTCTTCGGCATGACGCTGCTCGCGTTTTTCCTGATCCGGTTGGTCCCTGGAGACCCGATCGAAACGATGGCGGGCGAGCGCGGCATCGACAAGGCCCGACACGAATTGCTGCTGAAGGAATATGGCCTCGATCGGCCCGTGATCATCCAGTACGGCATTTATATCGCGCGCGTTCTGTCGGGCAATCTCGGCAAGTCGATGATCACGCAGGAGCCGGTGCTGCGAGAGTTTGCGACGCTGTTTCCGGCCACCATCGAGCTGGCGACGTTTGCGATCTTGTTTGCGCTGCTGCTCGGTATTCCTGCCGGCATGCTGGCCGCTGTGCGGCGCAATTCGATCTTCGATCACGGTGTGATGGGAGTGTCGCTGGCCGGCTACTCGATGCCAATATTCTGGTGGGGCCTGCTGCTGATCCTGCTGTTCTCGGTGCAGCTCGGACTGACGCCGGTGTCCGGTCGACTCGACGTCAAGTACTTCATCGAGCCGGTGACGGGATTTCTCCTCGTCGATTCGCTGTTGGCCAAGGACTTCGGTGCTTTTCGTTCGGCGGCACTGCATCTGGTGCTGCCGATGATCGTGCTGGGTACGGTGCCACTCGCGGTGGTCGCGCGCATGACGCGCTCTTCGATGCTTGAAGTGCTGGGTGAGGACTACATCCGCACGGCGCGTGCCAAGGGCCTTGCACCGGTGCGCGTGATCGCATTGCACGCGTTTCGCAACGCGCTGATCCCGGTCGTCACCGTGATCGGCCTGCAGGTCGGCGTACTGTTCACCGGCGCCATCCTGACCGAGACGATCTTCTCGTGGCCGGGCGTCGGCAAATGGCTGATCGAGGCGATCAACCGGCGCGACTATCCGGTGCTGCAGGGCGGCCTGCTGTTGCTCGGCCTGATGGTGATGACCGTCAACCTGCTGGTCGACATCGCGTACGGCTTCATCAACCCGCGCATCCGTCACTCGCGATGAGCAGCGACCCGATCGTCACCGCGACTCTGACCGACATCGAGTTAGCCCCTATGGTGAGCACTGATGCGCCCGCCTTGCAGCCGACCCCGTTACGCGAGTTCTGGCGCCACTTTTCGGCCAACGCCGGCGCTGTTGCGGGTCTCGTGATCGTGATTGCGGTTTTGTTGATTGCGGTGTTCGCCGGCGTGCTGGCACCGCACTCGCCGGTGGCAATCGATAACGCGGCGTACCTGCGGCCGCCGGCGTGGCAAAGCGGCGGCTCGTGGACTTATCCGCTCGGCACCGATGCGATCGGCCGCGACATCCTGTCGCGATTGATGTACGGAGCGCGGCTGTCGCTGTCGATCGGCGTTGCGGTGGTTGCGTTATCGATCATTGTCGGTACTTGCCTCGGGATGGCCGCCGCGTTTTTCCGTGGCGTGACCGACGTCGCGATCATGCGGCTGATGGACGTGCTGCTCAGTCTGCCGAGCCTGCTGCTCGCCATCGTGATCGTCGCGATCCTCGGACCCGGCCTGATGAATGCGATGCTGGCGGTCGCCGTCGTCGTGCTGCCGCACTACACCCGAACGGCACGCGCAGCCGCCTTGACCGAACTGTCTCGCGATTACGTGACCGCCGCGCGGATGGTTGGCGCGACCAACTTGCGACTGATGTTCCGCGAAGTGCTGCCCAATTGCATGGCGCCGCTGATCGTGCAGGCCTCGCTCGGCGTGTCGACTGCGATTCTCGATGCGGCGGCGCTCGGTTTTCTTGGACTCGGCGCTCAGCCACCTTCGCCGGAATGGGGAACCATGCTGGCCGATGCGCGTGAGTTTGTGCTGCGCGCGTGGTGGGTCGTGACTTTCCCTGGGCTGGTGATCCTGATCACGGTGCTCGCCTTCAATCTTCTCGGCGACGGCTTGCGCGACGCGCTCGACCCGAAGCTGAAGCGTTAGGAACGCACGATGGCTCTGCTCGAGATCGAATCGCTGGAAGTCGAGTTTCCGATCGGCCGCCAGGTGTTGCGGGCCGTCGACAAGGTGAGCCTGTCGGTCGACGAAGGTGAAGTGCTGGGCATCGTCGGCGAATCGGGTTCGGGCAAAAGCGTCACGATGCTCGCGCTGATGGGTCTGGTCGCGTTTCCCGGAAGAGTCCGTGCGCAGCGATTGTCATTTGCCGGACGCGACCTGCTGACGCTGAGCGATCGCGAGCGGCGCGAGCTGACCGGGCGCGACATGGCGATGATCTTCCAGGAGCCCGCGACCAGCCTGAATCCCTGCTTCTCGGTCGGCTTTCAGCTCGCAGAGACGCTGCGCCAGCACCTCGGACTGTCGCGCAGAGCGGCACTCGACCGTTCGATCGAGCTGCTCGAACAGGTCGGCATTCCGGAGCCCGCGCGTCGGCTGCAGGATTACCCGCACCAGCTGTCGGGCGGCATGAACCAGCGCGTGATGATTGCGATGGCGATTGCCTGCAATCCCAAGCTGCTGATCGCTGATGAGCCGACCACCGCGCTCGACGTGACGATCCAGGTGCAGATCCTCGAGTTGCTGCGAAGCCTGCAGCGGGAACGCGGCATGGCATTGGTGTTGATCACTCACAACATGGGCGTGGTGGCCGAGATGGCGCAGCGAGTCGCCGTGATGTACGCCGGGCAGGTTGTTGAAGAACGCGCCTCGCGCGACCTCTTTGCGGCGCCTCAGCATCCGTACACCGCGGCGCTGTTGGCGTCACTTCCCGAGCAGCACGCCGATGACAGCGAGCGACTGGTCACGATTCCAGGCATGGTGCCGGGCGTGTACGACCGACCGCGTGGGTGTTTGTTCAATCCACGCTGCGCTAGTGCCACGCTGCGTTGTCAGAACGTCCTGCCGGGGCTCGATCCGATCGACGACGGACGGGTGCGCTGTCACTATCCGCTCGGCATGCCCGATCGCGATGCGGCGATCGAGCGCGATGGTCATGTGGGCGCGGTGGCGGCGCTGCAGGAAGAAGCGCTGAGCCGATGAGCCAATCTCCGACCGCGGTGGTCGCAGCGCGCGACCTCAAGCGCAATTACACCGTCCGCATGGGCATATTGCAGGCGCCGGCGAGCCTGCAGGCGGTGGGCGGCATTTCGTTTTCGCTACATGCAGCCTGCACGCTGGCGGTGGTCGGCGAGTCCGGTTGTGGTAAGTCGACGCTGGCCCGACTGGTCGCGATGATCGAGCCGCCAACCGCCGGCGAATTGCAACTCGGCGGGATCGACGCGGTCAACGCCACCGGCGAGATCCGCGCGAAGTTGCGACAGACCGTGCAGCTCGTTTTTCAGAATCCCTACGGATCGCTGAATCCGCGCAAGACGATCGGGTCGATCCTGGCGGAGCCGCTGGCGATCAACACGTCGCTCAGCAAGGATGAGCGTCGAGCAAAGGTCGATCAAATGATGCGCAAAGTTGGACTGCGGCCGGAGCACGTGGCGCGCTATCCGCACATGTTCTCCGGCGGCCAGCGACAGCGTATCGCGATTGCGCGCGCGCTGATGCTGCGTCCGGCGCTGGTGGTTGCAGACGAGCCGGTTTCCGCGCTCGATGTATCGATCCAGGCGCAGGTGCTCAATCTGCTGGCGGACTTGCAGCGCGAGTTCGGCGTTGCATACCTTTTCATCTCGCACGATCTGGCGGTCGTTCGCCACATCGCCGACGATGTGCTCGTGATGTATCTCGGGCTGGCGATGGAGCAGGGACCGAAGTCGCGCATCTTCGGCCAGCCGTTGCACCCGTACACCCAGGCGCTGCTCGCCTCGACGCCCGGGCTCAGCGGCGCCGACCGGCGCATCGTGCTAAAGGGAGAACTGCCGTCGCCGATGGCGCCGCCACCCGGCTGCGTTTTCTCGACTCGCTGCCCGTACGTCACCGACCTCTGCCGCGCCGAGCGGCCAGCGCTGCGCCCGCTGGACGGCCGGCTGGTCGCCTGCCACTATGCCGAGAAATTCCTTGGCGCTGATGTATTGTTGCCGGTTCGAGAATCTTTCATGCCGCGCCCGTTGGCGCGATCACAGGAGCACAGACCATGACGCAACTTCGGAACAGAGTCGGACGCAGCGTACAGACCGCCGTGTTGTGCACGGCGCTGGCGTTGATTGGCAGCAGTGCCGCGGCCAAGACACTTGTTTTCTGTTCGGAGGGGAGTCCGGAGAATTTTTATCCGGGCATCAACACGACGGGGACGTCGTTCGACGCCAACAGCCAGATCTACAGCCGGATCGTGGATTTCGAGCGCGGCGGCACGCGGGTCGTACCGGGGCTTGCCGAGAAATGGGACATCTCGGCCGATGGCAAGGAGTACACCTTTCATTTGCGCAAGGGCGTCAAGTGGCACGAGAACAAGAATTTCAAGCCAACCCGCGACTTCAACGCCGATGACGTGCTGTTTGCATTCGATCGGCAGTGGAAGGAATCGAATCCCTACTTCAAGGTGACGAGCTCGAATCATTCGTATTTCAACGACATGGGCATGCCCAAGCTGCTGAAGTCGGTCGAGAAGGTCGACGACTACACGGTCAAGATCACGCTTGAAAAGGCCGAAGCACCGTTCCTGTCGAACCTGGCGATGGAATATGCCGGCGTGCAGTCAAAGGAATACGCCGATGCCATGCTGAAGGTCGGAACGCCGGAGAAAATCGACCAGGAGCCGATCGGCACCGGTCCGTTTTACCTGGTGCAGTATCAGCGCGACGCGATCATCCGCTACAAGGCGTTTCCGCAGTTCTGGGGCGGCAAGGCCAAGATCGACGACCTCGTGTTCTCGATCACGCCCGATGCGTCGGTGCGCTGGGCCAAACTGCAGAAGGGCGAGTGCCACGTGATGCCGTATCCGAACCCGGCCGATCTGGACGCGATTCGCAAGGATCCGAACATCCAGGTTCTCGAGCAGCCGGGCCTGAACGTCGGCTACCTGGCTTACAACACGACGAAGAAGCCGTTTGACGACGTGCGCGTGCGCAAGGCGATCAACATGGCGATCAACAAGAAGGCGATCATCGATGCCGTCTATTTGACCACCGGCGTTGCCGCAAAGAATCCGATTCCACCGACGCAGTGGTCATACAACGACTCGATCAAGGACGACCCGTTCGATCCGGCCACCGCCAAGAAGATGCTGGCCGACGCCGGCTACCCGAACGGCTTCACGACGGACCTGTGGGCGATGCCCGTGCAACGCCCTTACAACCCGAATGCGCGGCGGATTGCCGAGCTGATGCAGGCCGACCTCGCCAAGATCGGCGTGACCGCCGAAATCAAGAGCTTCGAATGGGGCGAG
Source organism: Burkholderiaceae bacterium (assembly GCA_040003315.1). Lineage (GTDB taxonomy): Bacteria > Pseudomonadota > Gammaproteobacteria > Burkholderiales > Burkholderiaceae_F > JACCZX01. The sequence goes on from JBDUCU010000125.1 coordinate 6,861, forward strand.
TACCGCAAGCGGATGCAGGCAGGCGAACATCAGACCGGAATGCTCGGCTGGACCGGCGACAACGGAGATCCGGACAATTTCCTGAACACCTTGCTCGGCTGCGCTTCGGCCAAGAGCAACGGCAGCAATGTCGCGAAGTTCTGCTACCAGCCGTTCGAAGATCTCGTCCAGCGCGCCAAGACGCTGTCCGACCAGAAGCAGCGCGCCGATCTGTACATGAAGGCGCAGGTGATCTTCAAGGAGCAGGCGCCGTGGTTCACGATCGCGCATGCAGTGCAACTGAAACCGATGCGCAAGGAAGTCATCGACTTCAAGCTGTCGCCCTTTGGGCGCCACAGCTTCTACGGCGTCGATATCAAGGAGTAGCGCGCGTTTCGATATCGAGGAACAGCGACCCACTCGTTGGTGCGCGGCGCGAGGACAAGGTCGGGGTCAGCGGATGCGATCCGCAGACCCCGACCGAATCGACGCTGTCTACTCGGGTGAATGAGCGCTAGCGCCGAGCGAACGGAATTAGCGTTAACCGCCGCTCTCAAATGTCTGCTTCCGCCTCATTGCAGTCGTAAAGCGCTTCCGCAAAGCGGAAACTCGAACAGTGTCCTGACGCCCCACATTGCCTTAGTATTAATGATTGACGGGCAGGTGAATCGTTCTCGGTGTTGCCAGGGATATGGTCAGCGCCAGATCACGTTATTAACAAAAATAAGCCCGCGCCAGACCGCCACCTATCGGTCACCACACCAGGAGACGTCATGTTGAATTACTGCAAGCCGGCGGCGACCGCGGTCGCATCTTCCCTCATTCGCACCATCATCCTGTCCGCGAGCGTCGCTCTGGTCGGCGTCGCGACGGCGCAAACCAAGCAGTTCTCGTTCGCGTACGACCAACCCAAGACGAGCGCTTACGGCTTCGGGGCCGAGGTCTTTGACAAGCGGCTCTCAGAGCTGAGCAAAGGGACGATGTCGACCAATCAATATCCGGGCGCCCAACTCGGCTCCGAGGCGCAGACGCTGCAGAAAGTGCAGACCGGCGACATCGACTTCGTGCTCGTGTCCACCGCTAACTCCTCGACCATCCAGCCCGAATCCGGTGTTTTCTCTTTGCACTTCATCTTTCGAAGCCCGGACCACGCGGTCAAGGTGTTGACAGACC
>JBDUCU010000030.1:0-26068 GCA_040003315.1 Burkholderiaceae bacterium
CGAGCAGGGCCTCGGCCTCTTCGCGGCCGTCGCGGCCGAAATAGCGATGCAGCAGATAAACCATCGCCCACAGGTGGCGGCCTTCCTCGACATTGATCTGGAACAGATTGCGAAGGTCGTACAGCGACGGAGCCGTCAGGCCGAGATGGCGCTGCTGTTCGACCGACGCCGGCTCGGTGTCTCCCTGGGTCACGATGATGCGGCGAAGGTTTGCGCGATGCTCGCCGGGCACGTCCTGCCATACGGGCTGCCCCTTGTGATCGCCGAAGTTGATTGTGCCTCCCGGCTGCACCGGAGTCAGAAAGATGCCCCAGCGGTAGTCGGGCATCTTGACGTAACCGAAGTTGGCCCAGCCGTCGCGATCGACACTGATCGCAGTGCGCAGATAGACGTCGTATGCCTGACTACCGTCGGGACCCATCGCGCGCCACCAGTCGATGAACTTCGGCTGCCAATGCTCGAGTGCGCGCTGCAGCGCCCTGTCTGCGCCAAGATCGACGTTGTTGGGAATCTTCTCGGTCGTGTCGATGCTCATACTCGTTCCCAGTCGAAGCGTGCCCTGTTGCCGCTGCCATAGACCTTCAGAGCGCCCGCCTCACCGACCGCATTCGGACGGGTGAAGATCCAGTTTTGCCAGGCAGACAGTCGCCCAAAGATGCGCGACTCCATCGTTTCGCCGACGCCGAAGCGTAGGTTGGCCTCCATTCCTGTCAGCGCATCAGGCGACAAGCTCGCACGTTCTTCGAGTGCGATTCGGATCTCGTCGTTCCAGTCAAGCTCATCCGGCGTGACCGTGACCAGGCCCAACGCGAGTGCGTCCGCCGCTGAAAGCGCGTTGCCGATCGTGTTGCGAGCACGCTCGATCGGTTGCGGTTCGCGATAGAAACGCGCGTCGATGCGCGCAATCCGATCGACACGCGGCAATGAACCGAAGTTAAGCGGCGACAACGCAACCGAGGCGCCTTCGGCTGCCATGTAGCTGCGGTCGGCAGCCAGCACCAGCTCGAATAGCGTGCCGGCAAAGCACGATCGCGAATCGATCAGCGCAAACAACGTGCGCGATGAAACGTCGAGCCGTGCGAACGTGCGGCGGAGCAAGCCGATCGTCTCGCGCACGAACCAGTGTCTCCGATGCTGGTCGAGCGTGTCGTCGACAGCGAGAACGGCTTCAATCTCTCCACGAGTTTTCAAGATCCACGTGCCGACATCCAGTTGATTGGTGCGCAGCATCAGCAGAGCGTCGTCGAGCTCGCGCGCCATCGCCAGCGGCCACCAGTTGCAACCGGCTGCGACGATGTCATCGATGTCCGACGGCTGCTCGCTACTAGGTGCGTTGATCGTCAGCGTCGCGCGCCGCGCCGCTCGATCGATATCGACAGCAACGAAATCGTAGCAGTAGCCGCTGGCGTCGATGCGCCGCTGCAGCGGCATCAGCTGCACACCGCGCGCGCCGCTGGGCCTGTCGCTGGACGCTGCCAGTTCGAGCGCACGGCGCTTGACGGCGCTTTCGAATTGCATCGGCTTGATCACCGCGTCGACCAGCCGCCACTCCCGAGCGCGCTCACCGCGCACCCCCTCGCTCGTGGTGCAGAAAATATCGGCCAGATCGTGCCGCACTCTGCGCTTGTCGGTCAGCCGCGTCAGCCCGCCGGTGCCCGGAAGTACTCCCAGCAGCGGCACTTCGGGCAGGCTGACCGCGGACGAGCGATCGTCGACCAGCAGAATCTCGTCGCACGCCAGCGCGAGCTCGTATCCACCGCCGGCAGTCGTACCGTTGCACGCTGCCAGGAATTTGAGTCCTGAAGAGTGGCTGGCGTCTTCGATGCCGTTGCGAGTTTCATTGGTGAATTTGCAGAAGTTAACCTTCCATGCGTGCGATGACAGGCCAAGCATGAAGATATTGGCTCCGGAGCAGAAAATGCGCTCCTTGCCGCTGGTGATCACCACGCACCGCACTTCGGGATGCTCGAAGAGCACGCGCTGAATTGCGTCGTGCAGTTCGATGTCGACACCCAGATCGTACGAGTTGAGCTTCAGCCTGTAGCCAGGTCGGATCCCCCGGTCTTCCTGCACATCGAGCGTAATCCGCGCGACCTCGCCGTCGAAATCCAGTTTCAAATGCGCGTAGCGATCCGGATGCGTCTGAAAGTCGACCGGGGTCTCCAACGGCGTCTCCTTGCTGGCTGAAAGTCGGCGCATTATTCTGCGCCTTGCCTGTGCCCGTCTCGATGCCCGCTAATCCGCCCCCCGCGCAGTTCAATTTTGCTGCTCATCTGCTGCAGCTGAATTCGTCTCGCCACTCCAAGGTGGCGTATCGCGATGATCAGCGCACACTGACCTACGGGGAGCTCGCCGAGCGCGTAAGAAGATTCGCGTCGGTGCTCACGGCGCTCGGCATTCGTCGCGAAGAGCGGATGCTGCTGCTGATGCACGACAGCGTTGACTGGCCGGTCGCGTTTCTGGGTTGCCTATATGCGGGCGTTGTTCCGGTGGCACTCAACACATTGCTGTCAGCGGGCGACTATGCCTACGTTCTCGCGCACAGTCGCGCGCAAGCCGCGTTGATATCGAACGCGCTGGCGCCGACGCTCTCGCAGGCGATGCAGGCGGAAACGCACGAGATCAGGCACGCGATTGACGTCGACTCGCTGCATGAGCTGATTGCCCAGGCCCAGCCTGCGACGGCACCGGCGCCGACTGCTGCCGACGACATCGGTTTCTGGCTCTACTCGTCCGGGTCGACGGGCCGACCCAAGGGCACCGTGCATACGCATGCGAATCTTTACTGGACTGCGGAGCTCTATGGCAAGCCCGTTCTCGGCATCCGCGACAGCGATGTGGTGTTTTCCGCAGCCAAGCTTTTTTTCGCATACGGCCTTGGCAATGCTCTGACGTTTCCATTGTCGGTCGGTGCGAGCGTGGTGCTGATGGCCGAACGGCCTACGCCGCAAGCCGTATTCGCGCGGTTGGTTGAGCATCGCCCGACGATTTTTTTTGGTGTGCCGACTCTTTATGCAGCAATGCTGGCGGCGCCGGATTTGCCAGCGCCGGACAAGGTCAATCTGCGCGTGGCCGTTTCGGCAGGCGAGGCGTTGCCGAAGGAGATCGGTGAGCGCTTCGCCGCGCAATTCCGATGCGACGTCTTAGACGGCATCGGTTCAACCGAGTTGCTGCATATCTTTCTTTCGAATCGGCCGGGCGCTGTGCGGTATGGCACCACCGGAACGCCAGTTCCGGGTTACCAGATCGAACTGCGCGACGAGCACGGCATACCAGTCGGCGCGGACGCGATCGGCGATCTGTACGTCAACGGCCCAAGCGCCGCCTTGATGTACTGGACGCAGCGCGAGCAATCTCGCTCGACGTTCATCGGACAATGGACCAAGAGCGGCGACAAGTACATGCGCAGCGAAGACGGCTTTTTTACTTACTGCGGACGCGGCGACGACATGCTGCGGGTCAGCGGGCAATACGTATCGCCGTTCGAAGTCGAAGCTATGTTGATGCAGCATCCATCGGTGCTCGAAGCAGCGGTAGTCGGCAGGCTGGACTCTGACGGATTGACCAAGACCAAAGCCTTCGTCGTGCTGAAGGGCGATGCGCGCGGTTCGCCGGCGCTCGAAGACGAGCTGAAAGCATTCGTCAGGGGAAAGCTCGCTCCGCACAAGTATCCGCGATCGATCGAGTTCATCGGCGAGCTACCGAAGACCGCCACCGGAAAGATCCAGCGCTTCAAGCTGCGGGAGAAGGACGCCGGCCTTGGATGAGCGGTCGAGTGTGATGCTTGCGCACGTCGCCGTGCGCTCGCGGCAATTTTCGATTGAATACGAATGGATTGCTGGACCCGGAGCCGCACCGCTGCTGGTGTTCCTGCACGAAGGGCTGGGCTCGGTGGCGATGTGGCGCGATTGGCCGCGGATGCTATGCCGTGCTGGCGGCTTTCGCGGTCTGGTTTATTCGCGACCTGGCTACGGACACTCCTCGCCGCGTTCACGCGATGAAAAATGGCCGGTCGATTACATGCATTCGCAAGCCATCGACGTGCTTCCTGCGTTCCTGCACGCGGTCGGCATCGACACACAAAGCGAGCCCCCATGGCTCATCGGCCACAGTGACGGCGCGTCGATCGCGCTGATCCACGCGGCTGCATTCCCGCAACGCGTGGCGGGGCTGGTGGCTCTCGCGCCGCATGTTTTCGTCGAAGACCTGTCAATCAAGAGCATCGAACGCGCTCGCGAGGTTTACGTAACCACCGATACGCACACCCCGGGTCTGGCGGTTAAGCTTGGCCGCTATCACCGCGATCCCGACTCGGCTTTCTGGGGATGGAACGATGTCTGGCTCGACCCGGCCTTTCGGGCGTGGAACATTGAAGATTGGCTGCAGAGCATCGCGAAACCGGTGCTCGCGGTGCAGGGCGAAGATGACGAATACGGAACCATGGCGCAGCTCGACAGCATCACAATGCATGTGCCACACGCGCAGATATTGACGCTCGCTGACTGCGGGCATTCACCGCAGCGCGACCAGCCGCAGCGCGTGATCGAAGCAACTCTGGAATTCATTGAACGACATTCACCACGGAGACTCCCAAAATGAACCGCAGACAGGCCATCAACGTTGCCGCCGCGCTGTTCGCAGCCGCGTTCGCTCTACCTGCGGCCGCCCAGCAGCAGAAACTGAAGATCGGATTAATGTTGCCCTACACCGGCACGTTTGCGGCGCTCGGCACCGCGATCGAAAACGGATTCAAACTGTATGTGCAGGAAAGTGGCGGCAAGATCGGCGGGCGCGAGATCGAGTATTTCCGCGTCGATGATGAATCGGATCCTGCAAAGGCGACCGACAACATCGGTAAGCTGATCAATCGCGACAAGGTCGATGTCGTCGTCGGCACCGTGCACTCGGGCGTGGTGATTGCGATGGCCAAGGTTGCACGCGATACGAACACGCTGCTCGTTGTTCCGAACGCGGGCGCGGCCGCGGTTACCGGCCCAATGTGCGCGCCCAATATTTTCCGCACTTCGTTTTCCAACTGGCAGCCGTCTTACGCCGCCGGGGTCATCGCCGCGGAGCGCGGCCATAAAAAAGCCGTGTCGATCACGTGGAAGTACGCGGCGGGCGACGAAGCGGCGGCGGCTTTCAAGGAAGGCTTCGCCAAGGGCGGTGGCACGGTCGTCAAGGAGCTGAGCCTGCCATTCCCAGGCGTTGAGTTTCAGGCGTTATTGACTGAAATCGCGACGCTGAAGCCCGACGCGACCTTCGCGTTCTTTGCCGGCGGCGGCGCCGTGAAGTTCGTCAAGGATTATGCAGCGGCGGGGCTGATGAAGACCGTACCGCTGTACGGCCCGGGGTTTCTCACCGACGGTACACTGGAAGCGCAAGGCGAATCGGCGCAAGGCATATTGACGACCCTGCACTACGCTGACGGCCTGCCGAACGAGAAGGACAAATCGTTTCGGCTGAACTACGCGAAGGCCTACAAGCTGCAACCGGATGTGTACGCGATGCAAGGCTACGACGCAGCTCAGTTGCTGGCCGCTGGCCTGAACGGAGTCAAAGGTGATTCTTCCAGGCGCGCCGAGATGATCAAGGCGATGGAAACGGCGAAAATCGACAGCCCACGCGGCCCGTTCACGCTGTCAAAGGCGCACAACCCGGTGCACGATATTTATCTGCGCAAGGTCGAAGGCGGCGCCAACAAGTATCAGAAGGTGGCCGTCAAAGCGCTGGCCGATCCGGCTACTGGCTGCAAGATGTAACTCCGAGCGCTCCGCAGCACGGCGGTGCGTGGGAAACTGCGCACCGCCGTTTTCATTTGATACCGATGGACCTTGTCACGTTCCTGATTCAGTGCCTGAACTCGGTTCAGTACGGTCTGCTGCTGTTTCTGGTCGCCAGCGGCCTGACGCTGATCTTCGGCATCCTGGGCGTGATTAATCTGGCGCACGGCAGCTTCTACATGATCGGCGCGTACATGGCGTATGCGCTAGCGCCGTGGGTTGGCGCAACGATTGGCGGGGGATTCTTTGCGACGCTCGTAGTCGGCCTGCTGTTGTCGATCGCGTTCGGGTACCTGCTCGAGTGGGGCTTCTTCAGCTTTCTTTATCAGCGCGAGCATCTGCAGCAGGTGCTGATGACCTACGGATTGATTCTGGTGTTCGAGGAATTGCGCAGTCTGATGGTCGGAGACGACGTGCATGGCGTCACTGCGCCCGATTGGTTGACCGGCAGCTTGCCGCTTGGCGGTGTGATGACGTACCCGACGTATCGGCTTTTCATCTCAGGTGTATGCATCCTAGTTGCGCTCGCGCTCTACTTCGTGCTCGCGCGAACTCGGCTCGGCATGATGATCCGCGCCGGCGCCAACAATCGCGAGATGGTGCAGGCGATGGGCATCAACATCAAATTCCTCTATCGCCTGGTATTCGCGGCCGGCGTCACCCTCGCCGTGCTGGCCGGAATGATCGCGGCGCCGGTGTCATCGGTGTACCCGAATATGGGCTCGCAAGTGCTGATCATCTCTTTCGTCGTCGTCGCGATCGGCGGCATTGGCTCCGTGCGAGGAGCGTTGCTCGCTTCGCTGCTGGTAGGCCTGGTCGATACGTTCGGAAAGGTTTTCTTCCCCGAGGCGGCTGGAGTGCTGGTCTACTTGCTCATGGCTGCGATATTGCTATGGAAGCCCGAGGGGCTGTTCAAGCATGGTTGAGCCGCAGCGATGGCGCTCGGCTGCACCGCTACTCGGCGTCCTTGCAATCGCAGCGGCCTTTCCGTTGGTTGGCGAGAAGTATTACGTCGATCTGGTGGCGCGAATCATGATTCTCGCGATCTTTGCGCTCAGCCTTGAGTTACTGGTTGGCCAAACCGGCCTCGTGTCGTTTGGACATGCCGCATTCTTCGGCATCGCTGCGTACGCCACTGCGCTGTTATCACCTCAGTCGGGTCCAGGTTCGTTCTGGATACTGCTGCCCGCTGCGCTTGGTGCAGCCGGGTTCTATGCGCTCGCGGTCGGCGCCTTGTCGCTTCGAACCCGCGGCATTTATTTCATCATGGTCACGCTGGCTTTCGCGCAGATGGCGTACTACGTCTTTCACGACACCCACGCTGGAGGCGGCAGCGATGGCGTCTATCTCAACTTCCGTCCGGACGTCTCGATCGCGGGCGTGCCGCTGCTGGACCTTGCTCATCCATACACGTTTTACTTTTTCATTCTTGTCGCGCTCGCGTTGACGTTCCTGCTGTTGACGATGATGCAGGCCAGCCGCTTCGGCCGCGCGCTGGCCGGCATCCGCGTCAACGAGCAGCGCATGCGCGCGGCGGGGTTCGCCACGTACCCGTACAAACTCGCAGCCTTCGTCGTTGCAGCGATGCTGGCTGGCGTGGCTGGATTCTTGTATGCGCTGAAGGACGGCTATGTCAATCCTGAGATCTTGTCGTGGCACCAGTCGGGAGCCGTGCTGCTGATGATCATCCTGGGTGGGATCGGCAGCCTGCGCGGCGCCGTTTTCGGCGCAATCGCCTTCGTTATTCTGCAGGAGTTCTACCAGTCGCAGGCAATCTTCGGCTCCTGGGCCAAACACTGGCAGCTGCCTCTCGGAATCACGATCATTGCACTGGTCGCGCTGATGCCCCGCGGCCTGATCGGCCTGGCCGCACAGCTTCGATCGAAGAAATCTGCATGACGCTGCTGGCAGCACATAACATCTCGCGCCATTTCGGCGGCCTGCGTGCGGTCGACAACGTATCACTGGCAGTAGAGCGCGGGAAAATACATTCGGTCATCGGCACCAACGGCGCCGGCAAATCGACTTTGGTCAACGTGCTGTGCGGTGAGCTCGCACCAACCGCGGGACGCGTCGAAATGGCAGGCCGCGATGTCACGCGCTGGGGCCAGCCAAGGCGCGCGCAGGCGGGGCTCGGACGTACGTATCAGCGCACTACGATTTTCCCAAACTTCACGGTGCACGAGAATTGTCGACTTTCGGCGCAGGCGCGGCTGCAAAGGCCGTGGGACTGGTTAACGCCGGCTGCGCATTGCGACGCATCGTCGGCCGCGGCTCGAGTGGCGATCGAGCGCGCTGGCCTGGTATCGCAAGCCGATGCCGTGGCAGCAACTCTGTCGCACGGCGCGAAGCGGCAGCTCGAGATCGCGATGTGCCTTGCCACGACGCCGCAAATACTGCTGCTCGACGAACCGCTGGCCGGCATGGGATCCGAAGAGACCGAAAGGATGCTGGTACTGCTGGCTGAGTTGAAGAGTACTCACGCGATACTGCTGATCGAGCACGACATGGACGCCGTGTTTCGCGTGTCCGATCGCATTACCGTGATGGTCAACGGCCGCGTACTGGCAAGCGATATACCGCAGGCGATCCGTGCAAACGCAGAAGTGCAGGACGCGTACTTGGGCGAACAGGTGCTGCGGTGAGTGCGAGCGCCGTGCCGCGGCTGGTCGATGCTGCGCAGTTGCACACGCACTACGGGGCGAGCCACATTCTGCACGGTGCATCCCTTGCGATTGGCGTCGGCGAGTCGGTGGGGCTGCTCGGCCGCAACGGCATGGGCAAGACGACACTGATCCGCACGCTGCTCGGCCTGGTGCGATCAACCTCGGGCACTGTGCGCATTCGTGGTCATGACTGCACCCGCACGCCCCCCGACCGCATCGCGCGGCTCGGTGTTGGTTACGTCCCCGAAGGCCGCGGCATTTTTTCGAACCTATCGGTGCGTGAGAACCTGCTGATGGCGGCACGCTCCGGCGTCGGTGGGCGCTTTGACTGGTCGCTTGACCGCGTGATGCAGGCCTTTCCGCGTCTCGTCGAGAGGCTGCATCACAGCGGCGCGCAACTGTCGGGTGGAGAACAGCAGATGCTCGCGATCGGTCGAGCTCTGATGACAAATCCGGAAGTGCTGCTGCTCGACGAAGCCACCGAGGGCCTTGCCCCGCTGATCGTGCGCGATATCTGGCGCATCCTCGGTGAGATACGCGCAACCGGCATTGCATCTCTAATCGTCGACCGCAACTATCGCTCGGTGCTTGCGCACACTGATCGCTGCGTCGTTCTCGAAAAGGGCCGCGTGGCTCTAGAGGGCCGTTCAGAAGCGCTCGCACAGGCGCCGGAAAAACTCGCGCGCTATCTGGGCGTTTGAATTGAATCGGCGACGCCAGAGCGCCGCCGATTCAGAGTTCGATCAGGCTTAACGACCGATTGTTGCTTGCGCGCGATTGGCAAGCACTGCGCCGGCGGCCACCGTCGGATGGAACGGATCCCAGAAAACGTACGTGTTCGGCGTGGCGCATACGGTCGGCGGCGTCACCGACGGATTAAAGCAGGGAGCCGAAACATTGTTGAAGCCGAACGACGCGGGCGTTGCAACGATCTCATTGGTCAAGGCACCGAAGTCAATCAGATAAATATTCACTCCGGGCGAAGCGGCGCGGATGATGGCGATCTGCTGCGCCAGCGCTCCGTTGAACTGATTCGACAATTGCGTGGCCGCGGCGGCGGCGCCGGGACTGACTGCGTTGATCGCCTGCACGCGCGGCGTCCGGCCGATATCGGTGCTATTCAGGACCGCGATGTGGCGCGCACCGGAAGCGTACAAACGGTTGACGATCGTCACGACGTCGGTCACTGCTTGCGTCAGAACGTTGGTCGAAATCGTGGTGGCCTGCGATGGATTGGCCGCCGCCAGCGTCAGCGCGTCTGAAATGTTGTTGCCAACTGTGGCACCGTCAACCACAAACAGAGTCTGCGCACTCAGAATGAAGTTGACGCGGGTCAGATACGTGTCGAGCTGCGCCAGCATGCTTGGCACCGTTGCTGCTGTGCCGGGCACCGTCCCCGCACCCGGTACCGTCCCGGTGCGAGCGCCGGCATACGCAAAATTGTTGCCACCCGTCAGCGACGGTGTCACGGCCGCGCCGTAGCGGGATGCCAGGACCTCCACCCACAGTGACCCATTGGAATAACGACCCGGCGCGTACGGCGGCGACGGTGGGCAGTTCGCTGCGGAAAGTGTGCACGCGTTGCCGGTATCGCTGAGGCTCGCACCGAACACTACGGTGGTCTGGAACAGTGGCGGCTGCGATACATTGTCATCGCTGCCACCGCATGAAACGAGGAATGCCGCTGCCGCAAACGCAGCAAGAATGCGCGCCGCGTGACGGCGGCTAAGGTCGATCATGATTGTCTCCAGTGGATCTAGTTGTGGTGTTACTTGCGTTACCTGCGTTCGCTACGCCGGCGAATGATAGTCGGTCCCCAATCGGCTCGCCATCTCGCTGCTCCGGCCAGCCCCTGCTTCAGCGCGATGCAGCCGGTCGCGCACCGCATCCCACTCCGGTCCGGCCGGCGGTGCGGCAATCAGAAGTCGCTCGGCGCCGCTGGTATCGAGCCGATGCAAGTTCGCATACATCGACCGCTCGTATTCGTCACGAAACTCTGAAGCAGCGATCGCCAGAATCACTCGCATGCGGGAGTGCTGCAGCACGCTGAGCGGAGCCAACACGGCCAGCCGATCACTGCGCGCACTGACCGAGCGCGCGAGTCTCGCCTGCAGCTCCGCTGCCGGCATTACTGCGAGCGGTGTGCGCGGCGCGTAGTGTCTTTCAAGTCGGCCCGACGTCCGCGGCGCGTCGCTGCCCGCATCGAGCACTGGCATTCCGATCGCATGCTGCAGCTGCTCGCGCGTAATCGAGCCGGGCCGCAACAAGGTCGGCGTATCGCCGGACAGATCGACGATCGTCGACTCGATACCGACAGAGCAAGGTCCTCCATCGAGAATCAGATCGATCTTGCCGCGGGGTTTCACACCGAGATCGGCCTGGACATGCTGCGCGGTCGTCGGGCTGATCCGCCCGAAGCTATTCGCACTTGGCGCGGCCACGGCTCCTGCAAACTGGTCCAGCACTGCACGCATCCAGGGATGCGACGACGCTCGCAGGCCCACCGTGTCCTGGCCCCCGGTGACAGCATTCTTCGCGCGCGGCGAGCGCTTCAGAACCAGCGTCAAGGGACCGGGCCAGAACGCGAGCGCCAACGCTCGCGCGGTATCCGGAACATCGCGCGCCCAGTCGGCGATTGCGTCCGCGCCCTCGATGTGCACGATCACCGGATGATCGACAGGCCGTCCCTTGGCTACGAACAGCGCCCGCACCGCCGCCTCGCTCTCGGCATCGGCCGCAAGCCCGTACACCGTTTCAGTCGGCACCGCTACCAGGCCGCCGCTGCGCAATATCTTCGACGCGCGTCTGATCGCGGCAGGATCGACTGGTGGGATTTTCATTTCGAACTAACCCGCGAGCGGAATCCCGAGTATCTGCGCCACGCGATCGGCGCGGGCGCGGGCCTCCGCTCCGGTGAGCGCGACGCACGTCACGTGGCCCATCTTGCGTCCGACGCGCGCCTCGCTCTTGCCGTACAGATGCAGGTTCGCGCCTGGAACCGCGAGCACCGAATGCCAGTTTGGCTCGCGCCACGTCGAGCGCTCCGTTTTGTTTTGGAACCAGACATCGCCGAGCACATTGAGCATGACCGCCGGCATCATCGGGCTCGTATCGCCAAGCGGCAGATTGGCCATCACTCGTGCCTGTTGCTCGAACTGGCTGCAGACGCTCGCGTCGATCGTGTAGTGCCCCGAGTTGTGCGGCCGCGGCGCGATTTCATTGACGACCAGCGCACCGTCGTGCAACACGAAAAACTCCACGCACATCACGCCGACGTAATTCAACTCCGTTGCAATCTTCAGGGCCGCCGTGCGCGCTGCCTGTGCAACGCGCTGGTCGACGCGTGCGGGGACGATCGACATCGCGAGGATGCCGCCGCGGTGCTCGTTTTCAGCCAATGGAAACGTTGCGGTTGCACCATCGCGCGTGCGGCAAGTAATCACCGAAACCTCCTGTCGCAGCGGCAACATCTGTTCGAGTACGCAGGGAACACGTTCCATTTCGTGCCAGGCGGCGCGCGCCGATGCCAGCGTATCCACCCGCCGCTGGCCCTTGCCATCGTATCCAAGCCGCGCTGACTTCAAGATGGCGGGGAAGAGTTGCTGATCGACTGCGTCGAAGTCTCGATCACTGCAAATCACCCGATGCGGCGCGACTTCAAGCCCGCACGCGGAGACAAAGCGCTTCTCGGCGATGCGATCCTGCGCGATCGCAACGCTTTCAGCTTCGGGACTCACGCTGCACTGCTGCGCGAGAAACCGCAGCGCCGCCGCCGGGACGTTCTCAAATTCGGTGGTCGCAGCGCGGCAGCGCTGTCCCAGCTGCGCGAGGGCACGCTCGTCGAGATAGTCAGCCGCGATGTGATGGTCGGCGACCGCCGCTGCAGGGCCGTCGCGAGCAGGGTCGAGCACGCACACCTTGTAGCCCAGAGATTGGGCCGCCATGCAGAACATGCGACCCAGTTGACCACCGCCCAGCAGGCCGAGCCACGAGCCGGGAGGAACGATCGCCGCTTGCTCTTGCATGCGCGAAATTGCCTGGCTGCGCCAGCTATTTCGCGCTAACCAATCCGACAAAGCAGATTTGCACCTTTGTCGAGGCCTTCATAGTGGCAGTACCATATTGCGCGCTTTTTCGTTTTGCGTTGCGCGATACTGCGCCAGCGCCATCTCGAGCGCGCCGTCATGCGCCGCCAACATTTCGAGCGCAAACAGCGCTGCGTTCGCGGCACCGGCTTCGCCGATGGCAAAAGTCGCGACTGGAACGCCCTTCGGCATCTGGACGATCGACAACAGTGAATCTTCGCCCCGCAGATACTTCGATGGGATCGGTACACCGAGTACAGGAATCAACGTCTTGGAAGCGAGCATGCCGGGCAGATGAGCCGCGCCGCCCGCTCCCGCGATGATGATCCTCAGACCCCGCGCGCGCGCTTCCTCGGCGTACGCAAACATCTCGTCGGGCGTGCGATGGGCAGACACCACGCGCGTTTCGAACCGCACGCCGAAGTCTTTCAGCACCTCGCACGCGTGCTGCATCACATCCCAGTCTGAAAGGGACCCCATCAGAACGCCGACGATGGGTCCGGGCTGGCCGTCACGCTTCATGTTGTCGATGTTTGCATGGCACTGCGCGGATTGTACGGATCAGGGTCGCCGACGGTCCGGTCGGTCAGTCGGTACAAGGCTTCGCGATACTTATCGGCGGTTCGCTCAACGATCGCCTGCGGCAGATCCGGCGGCGGCGGCGCCTTGTTCCAGCGCTGCGACTCGAGCCAGTCGCGCACGAATTGTTTGTCGAACGATGGCGGCGACGATCCCTCGAGATATTGATCGGACGGCCAAAAGCGCGACGAGTCAGCAGTCAGCACCTCGTCCATCAGTCGAAGCTGCTGGTTGGCATCGACGCCAAACTCGAACTTGGTATCGGCAATGATGATGCCGCGCGTCGCGGCGTAATCCGCCGCGGCTGCATACAACGCAAGGCTGATCGAGCGAATGCGAAATGCCAGCTCCGGCCCGATAATCTCCTCAGCGCCTGCGAAAGAAATGTTCTCATCGTGCGTGCCCAGTTCTGCCTTATTGGCTGGCGTAAAAATGGGTTCCGGAAGCTTGCTGGCCATCTTCAAGCCCGTGGGTAGATCGATTCCGCAAACGCTGCCGCTGCGCAGATAGTCCTTCCAGCCGGAGCCGATCAGATATCCGCGCACAACGGCTTCCACCGGCAACGGCCGCAGTTTCAGCGCAACCACCGCGCGTCCTCGCACCTGCTCGACCTCCTCGCCCGACACAACGGTTTCCGGAGCGATGCCGGTCAGGTGATTGAGGGTGACGTGCGCCAGTTTCTCGAACCAGAAGTTGGACATCGCGTTGAGCACCCTGCCTTTGTCCGGGATCGGCTGGCGCATCACGACATCGAACGCAGACAAGCGATCGGTGGTCACGATCAGCAATTTGTCGTCATCGACCGCGTAACTGTCACGCACTTTGCCGCGATAAACCAGCGGCAATGATTGGATGCTGGACTGCAGAAGCCCGCCCACGTCCTCGCTCAGGCCTTGAAGAAATACCAGCCAACGATAGCAATCCAGGTGCCGCCTGCCATCATCAATGCAAGCATCACCGCAGCGCTGCCGACATCCTTGGCGCGCTTGCCGAGCGGATTGATTTCCAGACTGTCTCGGTCCACTGCTGCCTCGATGGCGCTGTTCAACAACTCGACTACGAGTACCAGCATCAGAACGCCGACCAGCAGCAGCTTCTCCGCGAGCGCTATCGGAAGCGTCAGCGCGACCGGCGTCAGTACCACCGCCAGCATCAGCTCCTGGCGGAATGCATCTTCGCCGGCCCACGCAGCGCGCAGGCCATCGAGCGAGTAATGCGTCGCGTCGACCACACGCCGCAAACCGCGCTTGCGCTTTTCGGCAGGGCGGTCCAGCGCACGCGGGTTATCGGCGGTTTCGTTGACCATGGCGCCGGATAATAAGGCCCGGGCCGCAAGAAAATGCGGATCAGTATCATCGCCGGCTGTTCTTTCTCGAGCCGTTGACGACATGCCGGCAATCGACTATTCGCGCTTCTACCGCTATGAAGAGCTCGCAGCACTGGTGCGCGCCTTTGCCGACGAGTATCCCGATTACGTGTCTATCGAGGCGATTGGCACCAGCCATGAGGGCCGCCCGATCCCGTTGGTGACGCTGACTCATCGCAGCACGGGGCCTGCAGCGGACAAACCGGCGTACTGGGTCGACGGCAACATTCATTCGGTGGAGCTTTCGTCATCGAGTGCGTGCCTTTATTTTATCGACTGGCTGATGAAGGAGCGCGAAAGCAATCCGGACGTCGCCCGCGCGCTGGATACGCGAGCGTTCTACATCTGCCCGCGCGTCAACCCGGATGGAGCCGAATGGGCGCTCGGCGACACCCCTCGCTATGTGCGCTCGTCGACGCGCCGGTACCCGTTCGACGAAGAGCCGAGCGAAGGCCTGATCGCCGAGGACCTCGACGGTGACGGCCGCATTTTGCAGATGCGAATTGCAGACTCGAACGGACCCTGGAAAAAGCACCCCGAAGAGCCGCGCCTGCTGGTTCGTCGCGCTCCTACCGATGCGCCGGGCGGTGAATACTTTCGGGTGCTGATGGAAGGACGCGTCGAAAACTACGACGGCGTCAGCGTTACCGTGGCGGGAGTCACCGGCAACGCGCAGGGGCTGGACTTGAACCGCAATTTTCCGTCGGGCTGGCGGCAGGAGTTCGAACAGCTCGGCGCCGGACCGTATCCCACTTCCGAACCCGAGGTGCGCGCGATCGTCGAGTTTTTTGACCAGCATCGAAACATCTGCGGCGGCACCAGTTTGCACACGTTTTCCGGCGTTCTGCTACGGCCGTTTGGCCACCAGCCGGACGACAAGATGCCGGCCGAGGATCTGTGGACCTATCAGGCAATTGGGAAGAAAGGTGAAGAGCTCACCGGATATCCGGCAATTTCAATCTGGCACGATTTTCAGTACATGCCCGGCGAGCACATCAGCGGTGCTTTCGATTGGATCTACGAGCATCTCGGCATGTTCATGTGGACGATCGAGATCTGGAATCCGAAAAAGGAGGCTGGCATTGACGACAAGGAATGGATCCACTGGTACCGCGATCACCCGATCGCGGATGATCTAAAGGTGTTCGAGTGGGCGCACCGGATTGCGCCGAATGAAGGGCATGTCGACTGGAAGCCGTTCGATCATCCGCAGCTCGGTAAAGTAGAGATTGGCGGCTGGAACCGCATGGCGATCTTCACGAATCCGCCGCCCGCACTGCGCGAGAAGGAGATCGCGCGCTTTCCTCAATGGCTTCTGTGGCAGGCGCTGATCTCGCCGAAGCTTGAGCTGCGCAGCGTAGAAGTGACCGCCGCAGGGGAAAACACCTGGCGGGTGCGGCTGATTGTGCAGAATACGGGCTGGCTTCCGACCTACGTAACCAAGATGGCGCTGCAACGAAAACTGCTGCGCGGCGCCTTCGCAGAAATCACGCTACCGCCCGACGCGCAGCTTCTTTCGGGCAAGCCGCGCGAGGAGCTCGGCGAGCTCGAAGGCTGGGCCTATCTTCACACCGGCATTTCGTTCTGGCCCAACAAGAAGGCCACTGCGGATCGTGCGCACGTCGACTGGATCGTAAAAGGGCGCCGCGGCGACACGATCAAGATGTCAACATGGCACGAACGGGCGGGCCGCCTGCAGACCGAGGCTCGATTGGGCTGATTCCAAGCACTACCCATCAAGATCACAAGAACATCAGGAGACCCATCATGAATCGTCGCACCTTAATGATTGCGACCGGCGCACTGGCAGCACTGCCGTCAGCCGCGCTGCGCGCGCAGGCATTCCCCTCGCGTCCGATCACGCTCTATTGCGCCTTTCCTGCGGGCGGCCCGACCGATCAAGTGCTGCGCGCATTTGCGGAGTCCGCATCCCGCACGCTGGGGCAGCCGATCGTCGTCGAGAGCAAGCCGGGCGCAGGCGGCACCCTCGCACCGCTGATACTGAAAAGCGCAAAGCCCGATGGCTACACGCTGTCGCAACTGGCGATCAGCGTGTTTCGCATCCCTCATATGCAGAAGACGCCGCAGCTCGACCCGCTGCGCGATTTCACCTACATCATCAACATGACCGGCTACACCTTTGGTCTGGTGGTGCCTGCCGGAGCACCATGGAAGACGCTGCAGGAATTCGTCGATGATGCAAAGAAGAACCCCGGCAAGATCGACTACGGTTCCACTGGAACAGGAACAACGCCTCACCTTGCGATCGAGGAGTTCGCAGCCAAGGCGGGCATCAAGCTGACGCACATCCCATTCAAAGGCAGCGCGGATCTGATGACGTCGATCCTCGGTGGCCACATCCAGGCGGCGAGCGATTCCACAGGATGGGCACCGCACGTGGAGGCGGGAAAGCTGCGGCTCCTTGCGACGTACGGATCGAAGCGCACGAAAAAGTGGCCCGATGTACCGACGTTGGCGGAGCTCGGCTACGAAACGGTGTCGGATTCTCCGTTCGGCATCGGCGGGCCGCCGGGGATGGATCCCGCGGTGGTGAAGACACTGCATGACGCCTTCCGCAAGACGCTCGAGGATCCGAAGGTCATTGCGATCCTCGATCGGTTCGACCAGTCGGTGATCTACATGAGCCCCGATGAATACACGAAGTACGCGCGGCAGATGGTTGAAGCAGAGCGCGCAACGATCGACCGCCTGGGCCTGCGCGGCAGCATGTAATACCCGGGGTGCTCCCCTAGGCGCTCTTGTAAACGTCGCGGCGATGTCCAACCTTGACGACCAGTACGGTGAGTTGGGCACCCTCGACTTCGTAGATGATTCGATAGACCCCCTGTCGAACCCGATATCGCTCCTGGCCGGGAAGCTTTTCGCAACCTGGAGGCCTCGGATCATTCGTCAGCAAGCGGATACGTTGCAGAATCCTCTTCACATCGTGTTTAGGAACAAGGCGCAGGTCTCTGGCCACAGACTTCTTGAACGCAAGCTTATAGCTTGCCATGCGCCTTTAGGTCCTTGAGCAACGCTTCATACGAGATAACAGGTTCGGCAACGCGATCCTCGAACGCCGCGAGATCCTCCTGGTCTTCGCGCAGGGCTAATCGCACAGCATCATTGACGATGCCCGATACCGATCGATGCGTATCCGCCGCCTTCAAGCGAATGGCTTTGTGCAGCCCCGGCTCAAAATAGACAGTGGCTCTCTTAGGAGTTTCTTCGCTCACGGCGCAATCCTTTCAAAGGAAATCATTGTAGGGGATTTGGCGTTATAGCGTCAAGACGTCCTGAGGGCCTAACCGTCAGTGCACGTGCTGCGATAACGCTCCGGTGGTGTACTTGTGCGCGATCGTCGTCAGCGGCAGCGGCTCGATCCCACTTGCCTGCCCCTCGCAACCGAACTGCACGTAGCGCTGCTTGCAGATTGCCTTTGCTGCGGCGCGCGCCGGCTTGAGGTAATCGCGCGGATCGAAATGGCTCGGATTCTGGTGCAGAAACTTGCGGATCGCCGCGGTCATTGCCAGGCGAATATCGGTGTCGATGTTGATCTTGCGCACGCCGTGTTTGATGGCTTCCTGAATCTCCTCGACCGGCACGCCGTAGGTCTCTTTCATTTCGCCGCCGTGCGCGCGAATTTCCTGCAGCAAGTCCTGCGGCACAGACGACGAGCCGTGCATCACCAGATGCGTGTTCGGAATGCGGCGGTGGATTTCCTTGATGCGATCGATCGCCAAGATATCACCGGTCGGTTTGCGGGTGAACTTGTACGCACCATGGCTGGTGCCGATCGCAATCGCGAGCGCGTCGAGCTGAGTCTTGGCGACGAAGTCCGCTGCTTGGTCGGGGTCAGTCAGCAGCATCTCCTTCGTCATCGTGATTTCGGCGCCGTGTCCGTCTTCCTTGTCGCCGCGCATCGTTTCGAGCGAGCCTAGACAGCCGAGCTCCCCTTCGACGCTGACGCCCTGCGCGTGCGCCATATCGACCACTTTCTTGGTCACCTGCCAGTTGTAGTCATAGTCGGCTACCGTCTTGCCATCCTCGCGCAACGAGCCATCCATCATCACCGATGAGAAGCCCAGCCTGATGGCGCCCTCGCACACCGCCGGCGACTGACCGTGGTCCTGATGCATCGCGATTGGGAGCTCCGGATACGATTCGATCGCAGCCTGGATCAAATGCTTGAGAAACGCTTCGCCTGAGTACTTACGGGCGCCAGCGGAAGCCTGCATGATCACCGGTGCGTTGACCTCGTGCGCCGCTTCCATAATGGCCTGCACCTGCTCCAGATTATTGACGTTGAACGCTGGCACGCCGTAGCCGTGTTCAGCCGCGTGGTCCAGCAACTGACGCATTGATACCAACGCCATTACAGATCTCCTTACGACGTTAAGCGGCGATTTTAGTAGCCGGCGCGGATCGCGCCGTCACTGCACCGATGTGTTGAGCAACAAGCGATCCAGCAGCACCCTTTCGGCGATTTCGAGTGCACGATCCCGTCCAGCCCGCAGATCGGCCACTGTAGGAGGGGCATAAATTGTCGGGGCCAACGGCTCGCCCTCCATTTTCCGTCCCTGCGCCGACCGAAATCCGGTTTCCGAAATGCGCACGCCGCCGGCGCCGGGCAGCACATATTCGGAGCGCACTGCGACCACGCAGCCGCAGGTTGACTCGCCGACGATCAGTGCGTCGCGCTGCTCGAGCAACGTGGTCGCTGTCAGTTCGGACGCACTGCCCGAGCGGCGATCGGTCAGCACCGCGATCGGTTTTAGAAATGGAGCATCATCGGGAGCGATACGAAGGTCTCGCGTAGCCTGGGTTGCACCGCGTCGCGACAGCTGCGTCAAGACGGTGCGAGGCTCGGGCAGGAATTGACGCACCAGCCAGACAAACTGGCTGAAGTCACCGCCGCCGTTGCCGCGCAGATCGAGCACCAGCGCACGTGCGTCGGCGACACGACGCAGCGCCTGCGCAACCTCCTCCCGGTTGCGCACTGCAAAGCGATTGAGCTTCAGCATTGCGATACCGGTCTCCGAGATCGAAGCCGTGACCGCGGGGGGCCTGATCAGCGGTTCGGGCATCAGCATCACCGTGACCTGCGCGGCCGATTCGTCGGCCGCATCACGCTGCAATGTCAACTGCTGCGCGCGAGGGGCAGCGTCGGGCATCCGCTGCAGCACTCGACGTACTGCACGCAACTGCGCAAAGCGCATCGCCTCGTCCTGACGCGCAGGTTCGGCCTCCGACGATGCAACGTCGGAAACACTGGGCGGCATATCCTGCGCCGCACGGAAAAACGCCGAGTCGAACCGGTGCTCATCGATTGCGACGACGACATCACCTTTGCGAACCCCTGCGCGAGTAGCCGAAGAATCCGGGTCCACGTCGACCACCACCAATTGATGATCGATGACCGATAGCGCAATACCGGAACTCAGCTGAGCGAAGCGACGGTAGTCCGCGCTCTCGCGTGGAGTCACGATCCGTGTATGCGAATCTCTCAGTTCGCGCACCATCGCCTTGAGTGCCAGGTACATCTCGGCGTCGCTCTTCGCAGCGATGACCGGCTGCCGATACTTCTCGCGTACCGCAGGCCAATCGATGCCGTTCAGCGTCGGGTCGTAGTGGCGGTCAGCCACGATCTGCCAGACGCGTTGTTGGACATCCAGCCGCAACTCGGGCGTCGCGAACTCCTCACTCAACTCATGCTGCAGCAGCCGTGCGGTGAACTCGGACAGCCCGGCCACCGTCCCACCGGCCGGACGCGCTGGCATCGACGCCCGCGCGGCGGCCGAACAGGCCAGCGCGACGAGCGCTGCCGTAACTGTTAGCGCGCGCCTGATTTTCGCGGTCATCTGAAAACTCATAGCCGCTCGCCGACTCGGACAATCTTCAACGCGTTGGTTCCACCCGGTTGGCCCATCGGTTCGCCAACTGTCAGCACGATCAAATCGCCGCGCTTGACCAACCCTTTGTCGAGCAGCAACCGCTCGGCGGCCGCCAGCGATTCGTCGCGATCGGTATGAACCTGGAAGTGCAGCGGCCGAACGTTGCGATACAGAGCCAGACGCCGGGCGGTGGATATGTTCGGGGTCAGCGCAAAGATCGGAATGTCGATGTCGTGCCGACTCATCCATAGCGTCGTCGACCCGGAGTCGGTCAGCGCGCAGATCGCCGCGCAGCGCAGATGAAACGCAGTGAAAAGCGCGCCGTAGGCAATCGACTGATCGACCCGATTGAACGTCTGATTGACGAATTGCAGGTCGAGCTCGACCTGCTCTGACTTATCGGCCTCCTGCACAATCGACGCCATCGTCTCGACCACCTCGACCGGATATTTTCCGGACGCGGTTTCCGCCGACAGCATCACTGCATCGGTGCCGTCGAGCACCGCATTGGCAACGTCGCTGACTTCGGCGCGGGTCGGCGACGCGTTGTAAATCATCGACTCCATCATTTGCGTGGCCGTGATCGCGAGCTTGTTGGCTTCACGCGCCATCTTGATCATGCGTTTTTGCAGCGCTGGAACGGCCGCATTGCCGACTTCGACCGCCAGGTCACCGCGCGCCACCATGATCCCATCCGAGGCGTCGAGAATTTCGCGCAGCATCGGAATCGCCTCTGCGCGCTCGATCTTCGCAATGATCTGCGGTTTGATGCCATGCTTTTCGCCGGCGATCGATGCCAGCTGGCGCGCCATCTCGACGTCGGTGCGGCTGCGCACGAACGATATCGCCACGTAGTCGGCGCCGCACTGCATCGCGGTGTCGATATCGCGCACGTCTTTACCTGTCAGGGCCGGTGCCGACAAGCCGCCGCCGAGCTTGTTGATCCCCTTGTTGTTGGAGAGCTCGCCGCCGATCCTCACCAGCGTCTGAATCTCGCTGCCCGCCACGCGCTCGACATCGAGCACGATCAGACCATCGTTGAGCAGCAGCGTGTCACCGGTCTTGACTTCTCGTGGCAGATCCTTGTAGTCAAGCCCGGCACGCTCCTCGGTACCAAGCGCTGCATTGGCGTCGAGAATGAATTTCTTTCCCGCGCGCAGAGTGACCTTTCCTCCTTCGAATTTGCCCACCCGGATCTTGGGCCCCTGCAGATCGGCCATGATCGCAACATCGCGCCCGAGCTTCGCGGCCGTCTGACGAACCAGCTCGGCGCGCGCGAGATGATCCTCGGCAGCCCCGTGCGAAAAGTTAAACCGCACCACGTCGACTCCGGCGACCAGCATGCGCTCGAGCACCAACGCATCGCTCGACGCGGGACCGAGGGTGGCAACGATTTTTGTGCTACGGGGCATATTCGGGGGTTCGTTGAATCGGCGTGTCGAAGCAGTCGTGTCGCCGCATTCTGCGCGCTCTAGCGCGCGCGCTGTTCGAGAATATCGATTGCAGGCAGTGTCTTTCCCTCCAGGAACTCGAGAAAAGCGCCGCCCCCGGTGGTGATATAGCTGATCCGCTCGGACAGGCCGTACTTGGCGATCGCTGCCAATGTATCTCCGCCCCCTGCGATCGAAAATGCGCCGTTGGCCGTGGCTTCCGCAACCGCGAGTGCCATCTGCTTCGTCCCTTCGCCGAAGGCGTCGAACTCAAATACACCGATCGGACCATTCCAGATGATCGTCGCTGCGCTGCGAATCATATGGGTCAGTGCGGCTGCGGTTTGCGGCCCGATGTCGAGGACCATTTCGTCGCGGCGAACGTCGTCGGCGCGCCGCGTGGTTGCGGGCGCCTTGGCGGAGAACTCCTTTGCAACAACAACGTCGATCGGCAATGGAAGCGTAGCGCCCTTCCCGGCAAGTGTTGCCAGCACGCGCTTGCATTCCGGCACGAGATCGTGCTCGGCGAGCGATTTCCCAATCGCAAAGCCCTCGGCAAGCAAGAAAGTATTGGCGATCCCGCCCCCCAAAATCAAAAGGTCCACCTTATGCGCCAGATTTTCGAGCAACGTCAGCTTGCTCGATACCTTCGACCCGCCAACGATCGCAAGCAGCGGCCGGCGCGGATCACCCAGCGCCTTCGACAGCGCGGCGATCTCGGCAGAGAGCAGCGGGCCAGCGCACGCGACGGGCGCATATTTGGCGATGCCATGCGTCGACGCTTCGGCTCGATGGGCAGTGCCGAATGCATCATTGACATAGATATCGCATAACTCGGCCATCTTGCGCGCGAGCTCGTCGCTGTTTTCTTTCTCGCCGCGGTTGAAACGCGTGTTCTCGAGCATCACCACTTGCCCTGGAGCAACGGCGACGCCATCGACCCAGTCGCGCAGCAGCGGCACTTCGAATCCGAGCAAGTCGCCGAGTCTGCGCGCAACCGGTGCCAGCGAGAATTTTGGATCGTATCGACCCTCGGTCGGGCGACCCAGATGTGAGGTGACCATCACCGCCGCGCCAGCTGCCAGAGAACTCCGAACCGCCGGCACCGACGCGCGGATCCGCGTGTTGTCTGTAATGTCGCCGGCATCGTCCTGCGGAACGTTCAGATCGGAGCGAATGAACACACGACGTCCCGCCACCTGCCCGTCTGAAACCAGCTGGTCGAGTGTGTTGACTTGCATCGAGTGGAAATCTTTGAGCCGTGCTGCAATAAGCACGACTCTAGTGGGTTGGGCATTATACGAACGGTGAAACGGGTCTCATTCTCGCGCGCTGAAACTATCGCCATCTTTATCGCACTGGGCATGCTGGCGCTGCAGGCGCTGGGCGCTGCCGATTTTCTTGACTATCGTTTCGCCGCCTTGAAATCTGAGCCTTGGCGCGTGCTGACCGGCCACTTCGTGCATGTGAACTGGCAGCACGCAGCGATCAACGCCGTCGCGTTGTGGGTGGTTGCGCGATTGTTCGCGCTTGATCTGAATGCCACACGACAACTCACCGTGTTGCTGATCGCGGCGCTGGCGATCAGTGCGGGCCTCGCATGGCTGTTGCCGTCGATTGTTTGGTACCGCGGATTGTCCGGTGCGTTGCACGGCCTTTTCTTCGCCGGCGCAACCGTCTGGCTAGTCAACACCCGATTGTTCGCCTTGTCGGACGTCTGGTTGCCATCGGCGTTGTTTTTCGGCGGCTGGATCAAGGTCGCCTTAGAGCAGCCTGGCGGTGACGCAACACCCTATGCCGAGTGGCTCGGTACCGGAGTTGTGCCGCAGGCGCACCTGATCGGCGCAGCCTCCGGCACATTGCTGGGTCTAGCGTTTGCGCTGCGCGACTCGCACGTGGCCTGCAAACAGCAACGCGGACAGCAGTAGCAGCTGCCACAGCGGCAATGCACCGCCGCTTGGCGAGTTCGACGCGCCTCCGGTTACGGTGAGCACAGCAGCCGGACTGCTGGTGCTGCCGAACGAGTTGGCCATTACAACCTGGTAGGCGACGTTGTTGTCGGTCGCGGCGAGCACAGGCGTCGTATACGACGCGCTGGTCGCGCCCGGGATAGCGACACCGGCTCGCACCCACTGATAATTCACGACTCCGATTGCATCGACGGTGAAGACTGCGGTCCCACCGGCTGCAGCGGTGGCAGCTTTCGGAGGGGTCACGATGACCGGCGGGCCGGCCGCCTGCAACGCGCGCGTTGCGTCGAGCATGCCGGTGCCGCACATGCCCGCGTAGGGTCGCGCCGGGGCACATGAACTGAGGTCCGGAAAGGGCCGCGTACTGGTCGTGATCGCGCTTTTCACCTGGGCCGGAGTTGCACTCGGCAATTTCGAAAAGATCAACGCGGCAACGCCCGCCACCTGCGCCGCGGCTCCGCTAGTGCCAATCCGCTTGTCGATCGCGGGCAGGCCCGTGCCATTGTCAAGCGTCGTCGACCAGATGTAGTAACCGTCCCACAACGGATCATCGATCGGTCCAAGCGCACCAAACGTCGCCGGTGAGCCACCGCCGGGGGCGCTGACAGCAACGCCGGCGCCGACGTTGGAATACTGCGCGTTCTCGCCATTGATCGCGTGTGCGGTCACGGCAATCACACCGCTGCAATTGGCCGGTGCGCTCAACATCAGCGCACCTTCGTTGCCGGCTGCAGCGACGACGACAGAGCCGGCGGCCATTGCGGCATCGACTGCACTTTGCAGCGTCGCGCTACACGCGATTCCCGACTTGCCGCCCGCGCCGACGTTGATGACCTTGGCTGGATTTGCGTTTGCGTTGCCTACCGGGACGCCGGGCACGGTAAGCCCCGCCGCCCAGCGAATCGCATCGGCCACGTCGGACATCGATCCGCCGCAGCGTCCGAGCGCCCGGACCGGAAGCACCTTAACGGTCCAGCCGATCCCGGCAATGCCCGCCGTGTTGTTGGCGGTCGCCGCCGCGACGCCGGCGCTGAACGAGCCATGCCATGTATTCGGAGCGTCGACGTTTTGATTGTTCGGTGTGTTGTCGTTGCACAGCGGATTGGCTCGATCGCCTGCGGATACGGCGTCGCCGGGATCTGTTGGGTCGGCGTCGCGGCCGTCACCGTCATTCGCGACAAATCCGACTCCAAGACCTAACGGGTCGTCTGAAACAAAGTCGTATCCCTTGAGGAAACGACCGCCCACGGTGTACGCGCCGGCCGTTGCCACCCCATTCAAGTCCGGATGATTGACAATGCCCGTGTCCACGATCGCAATAACAACCGACGCAGAGCCGGTCGTCACATCCCAAGCCGTCGGCAAGTTGGCGCCGCCGGTGACCGGTGCAGCCGTGTTCTTCGGAGGGTTTCCCATCGGAACCGTGACAGCGCCCGTATACGTACTCGACGGCGCAAACAGGTTCCACTGCTTAGTTCCGAAATTGGTGTCGTTTGGAAGCGCAAAGGGCTTCATCGTCAGATCGGGCTCGGCGTACTCGACCGCCGGATTGCTCGCAAGCCTCGCGGCCGCGGCCTTGGCTTCAGAGAACAGCATCGGCGTGTCGAGCGTCAGGATCGCCGCGTCGCCACTCATCGCACGAACCGACTTGATGCCGACTCCGACTGCCGATGCAAGCGAACGCGCATGGCTCGCCATCTGCGTCTGCGCAAGATCCGATGACCGCATTTTCACGATCAGCTTCGACACCATCTCTTCGCGCTCTGGGCCCGCTGTCGGCGACACACCCATCAGGGCTGCCTGTTTGGCCGTGATTTTCACAGCCGATTGCGCGATCGCTGAAGGCCCGGACACAACCATGCTCGCGACCGCGGCAACCACGCTCAAACCGACTGCACTCAAACCGATTCTGGGACGCAACACGGTAGTTCCTCTCGCAAAGTTCGCGCTATCGACTCGACATCTTGAAGGCGCCCCACAGGCGCAATCGATTGATTAAGGCCGAAATAAGGTGCGCGACCCAGCGAGCAAACGAGTCCAGAAGGCGCGCGCACCGTGCAGAAAGCTTACGTCAAGACGCTCGCGCGGAGACTCACGCGAC
Source organism: Burkholderiaceae bacterium (assembly GCA_040003315.1). Lineage (GTDB taxonomy): Bacteria > Pseudomonadota > Gammaproteobacteria > Burkholderiales > Burkholderiaceae_F > JACCZX01. Next base: position 25,875 of record JBDUCU010000030.1, read on the forward strand.
GGTCAGCCAAAAGGCGTACCGCGCGCAAACTTTCAGATGATTCGAAGCAGGGAAGTACGGTGAAGAGCGCCCGTTTCGCGCTCTTCACCGTGCCCGAGACGTCAGTCGCGTCTGCGAATTCTTGCAGCGACCGACAGCGCACTGAACAACAACAGCTGCCATAACGGAAGCGCGCCGCCGCCGCCGCCGCCGGT
>JBDUCU010000031.1:0-26051 GCA_040003315.1 Burkholderiaceae bacterium
ATGCCGTACAGCGTTACGTTCGACTGTGCGAGCGCAGCGCCTGAGAAAGCACCGAGTAATGCCAGTGCTATCAGATTCTTTTTCATGTGAAGCTCTCCTAGCTGATGTTGGGAATTCTTTTACGCCACGGCCCCGCACGAAGCCGCCACGCGAATGAATCACTCCCCGGAGGAAGCTGAACGGATTCTTTCAGACGACCCATGACAAGGCAAAGAAAGCTCGCAAAAACAGCCGATTTCGGCAACCCCTGTTGCAATGAGACAACAAGAAAAACGGGCCGCTCAGCGGCCCGTCTGCTATCCCCGCGGACTTCTTTAGAAGGTGTGACGTAGACCCACTTGGTAGGCGCGGGCATCTTCGCCGGCCCCGGTGGTGTAACCGGTCGTATAGCCGGCGGAGGACAGGCTGATCCGTGACTGCCCGCTGTTGTTCATGAAGGCAGCGACCAAGTAAATCTGGGTACGCCGCGAAAGTTCGTAGAAGTAGGCGGCGCCATAGTGACTGGCGCTGGCATCACCGGTCGCCCACGGCGAGCGAGCATTGTCCTTGCCGTGGTTATAGACACCGTACAACGTTCCCCTGCCGAGGCGCCATGAGATACCGGCGTGATACGCGGTCGAATCGGTGGGTCCGGCCAGGCCGCGCATTGTGTCCATGTCGAAGCTGTTGATCTGCAGGCCGCCGAGGATCGCGGTGATCGCCGCCAGACTGCCGCCCGTGGAAACAACGATGTTCTGGATATCCTCCGGCCGCAATATCGGATTGTCGTTGTCGCGCTTCACGTATTGCCCATACAGGCGCACTGGGCCGAACCCGACGTAGCCACCGACGTTGAACATCTTCAACCCGGTGCGCTTCTGCGGATTGGTGCCCGTGTTGAACGGGACCACATTGTCCTGGTTGTAGCCGGCGCCGACGCCCCACGTAGTGGCGTTGTACTGAAGGTTTGCACCGAAGAAATCGTCGCCGTTCTGCGGCGCGGTGCCACGTTCGTTGCGCAAGCCTTCAGAGCCGCCAAAGCCATACATCAGCGACGCCGCGAAGCCGGACAGTTCGATCCGGTACTGCGCCGAGTTGTTGGCGCGAATCTTCGGATTGGTGAAGCCCTGCCCAAACTGCAACGCAGTCTGGTCACCCATCACATTGAACTTGTTCAGGATCTCGTAGGCCGGTGTGTACTGGCGACCGAAGAAGAAGCCGCCGACGGGCGTTACGAGGCCGCCCCACGCCTGACGATCGAACAGTGCTCCGACCGAATTGACCGTTGTAATTGCCTGCAGCAGTGAGTTGTTGACGGCATTGGCACCGCCGACGATCGCCGGACGCGACGCAACAGGGACCTGCACCGCAGGTGCAGTGGCTACGTAAGCAACTCCAGGGCACACCGTGGGTACTGCGGCCGGCGCCCCGTTCGGACGACACCAGTAGAGCGAGTTGTTGTTGCTCAAGCTTCCGGTGTCGGCCTCGATCCGATTCTCCAGCGTAAACAGGGCGCGCCAGCCTGGCATCAGATCCTCGGAGCCCCGAATGCCCAAGCGCGACCCGGCCGAGATTCCGCTTTGCAGGCGAGTGCCGTTCACGCTACCGACATCGAGATGCTCAATGCCTACATCGACGATGCCGTACAGAGTGACCGAGCTTTGCGCATGGGCCACCGGAAATGCGCACACAAGCGCGGCCGCGAACAGACTCTTCCGCATTAATGTCTCCTGGCTTTTTAGTGTTTTAGGCTGGTCCTCGGAACCAAGCGACGAGCCGACCGGTGCGAGAATAGCGCCGTGCATCATCGAATTCGACGCCGCGAGGGCCGTGCATTGCGTTCCGTGCCTTTTTTGCAACACCCATGAGCGCACCCGGTCATACACCGTTGGATCAGGTCATTGCGGCAGCGGATCGCGCGCTGCGGACTTTGGCGTCAGACCCGCATGCCGTCCGCGTTTCACCTGCGGGCTCGGTACACACATCAGACCCAATGCCACTCACAGAGCGGGAGCGGCGGGAGGCAGCCGCCCTGATGCGCGTCAATCATGTGGGCGAAGTGTGTGCGCAGGCGCTGTACGACGGCCAAGCACTGGCTGCCCGGTCGCCGGTGCTTCGCGACGCTTTCGTCCGTGCAGCCCGCGAAGAATCCGATCATCTGGCCTGGACTCAACAACGCATCGCCGAGCTGGGTGGGCGAACCAGCGTTTTAAATCCGCTGTGGTATTCGGGCGCATTTGCAATCGGATTGGTCACGGCGCGGTTCGGTGACCGTATCAGCTTGGGCTTCATGGCCGAGACCGAGCGGCAGGTCGAACAGCACCTGCAGTCTCACCTCGAGCGGCTGCCTGAGTCGGATCTGGCATCGCGCGCCATTGTTGAGCAAATGAAAGCGGACGAAACGCAACATGCGGAAGCGGCGGAAAAAAGCGGTGGAGCAACGCTGCCGTTGCCAGCGCGGATGGCGATGCGGTTCGCGGCGCGGGTGATGACCCAGATAGCGCACTACTTCTAGGGCGCGCTCACGATCTGTACCGAATGTGTGATTTGAGCGGTCTTGCCTAGCATCGCGGTGGCTGAGCAATACTTGTCGTGTGATAACCGGACCGCGCGGTTGACCGCCTCATGGCTCAGAGTTCGTCCTCTTACCGTGTACTTCATGTCGATCTGTGTAAAAACCTTGGGATCGCTGTCTGCGCGATTGCCGACAAGTTGAACTTCGCAGCCGTTCACCGCATGCCTTCCGCGCTGAAGGATTAGAACAACGTCGTACGCGGCGCAGCCACCCAGCCCCACAAGGACCATCTCCATGGGTCGCGGCGCCAGATTGCGCCCTCCGCCTTCGGGGGCGCCGTCCATTGCGGCGACATGACCGCTACCGGTTTCGGCGATAAACGTCATGCCGTCTCCGCTCCAGCGAACGGAACACTCCATTTGCATGGGTCCTTTCTTGGAGATCTGCTGCGGCGTTGCAACACCCTTCAGGTCACGCTATTTGGCTACGGCAATTTTGATCTATCTATTTGACGTTAAATAGTTTTTTTCCAAAATAGCAGTCGCCCCGATGCCGTTATGCCAATTTATTTCTTGCGATGCACCAATCCGCTGAGCATACTGCCAACTTGTCTCCTCCACCCTTAGGTGGTTTCGGCCCAGACCCTCGGTCTGGGCCGCTTTTTTTCGCTCACTTGTGTCGCAACCTGCTGAACGGATAGAATTTACGGTTATGCAGCGTCAGACCCCTAAGCTCTCGATGAAAACGTTTTCCGCTAAGAATCACGAAGTCAAACGCGATTGGCTGCTTGTTGACGGCAACGACAAAGTCGTCGGTCGGCTCGCTAGTCAGATTGCGCTCCGCTTGCGCGGCAAGCATAAGCCCGAGTACACCCCGCACGTTGACACGGGGGATTACATCGTCGTCGTCAACTCGGCAAAGTTGCGCATGACCGGAAACAAGGCCGAGGATAAAACCTATTACCGTCACAGCGGCTATCCAGGCGGTGTCTACGAAACGAACTTTAAAAAGATGCAGGAACGGTTTCCGGGACGCGCATTGCATCTTGCCGTGCGTGGCATGCTTCCAAAGGGACCGTTAGGCTATGCCATGCTGAAGAAGCTCAAGATTTACGCGACCGATGAGCATCCGCACACGGCGCAGCAGCCCAAAGCACTCGAAATCTAAGCTTCGCTCAAGTCAGCAATCCAGATCAACATCAGGTAGACCCATGATCGGCAACTATAACTACGGAACCGGCCGCCGCAAGAGTTCGGTGGCACGCGTTTTTCTGAAGCGGGGCAGCGGCGCGATCGTGATAAACGGTCGCTCGATTGACGATTATTTCCAGCGTGAAACCGGCCGCATGATTGCCCGTCAGCCGCTCGCGCTGACCAATCACACAGGTACCTTCGACATTCAAATAAACGTCGCAGGTGGCGGTGAATCCGGACAAGCCGGCGCGGTGCGTCACGGCATTACACGCGCGTTGATTGACTACGACGAAACGCTAAAGCCGGTGCTCTCCGGCGCTGGCTTGGTCACGCGTGATGCGCGCGAAGTCGAACGCAAGAAGGTCGGCTTCCGCAAGGCGCGTCGTCGCAAGCAATTCTCGAAGCGATAAGCTGGTAAGACGATCCCCCAAGGCGCGGCGCGCGTTTTGGGGATGTGTTCGCGATAGCTCAATTCGCGACATTGGCTCGCTGTCCGCCGACCTATACTGCAGCAATAGAGGCCGCCTGTGGAGGTGATCTGTACCCGACAGATCGCACAGGATGGGACTAACCTAACTTGTGGCATATGCGCGACTGGCAGGAGGGCTCTCCTGTTTCGCTCTGCCTAAGCGTTTAGATGAGACGCAAGCGCTGGCTGCATAACAACTCTGCGAGCGCGCCGCGAGTCGCCGTTCGTGCTCAGTTCACATGGCGCGCCAAGGCGGTTCTTTTGATGGCGTTGTTCTCGGCGATCGTGCTGATCATCGCTTCCGCAGTGATTGCGTATCACTATCGTCAGACATCCTCACCCGAAGATGTTCGGGCTCTTGCAGCCGAGATGAGTTCGGTGCGCGAAGAGGTCAAACGTGCGGGCGCCGACCGCGACCGCAGCATGGCGCTGACGGTTCAACTGCAGAATCAGCTTCAGATCGACCGCGCTGCGCAGGAGCAGGGGCAGGTACAAGTGAAAGCTCTCGAAAACGAAAATGCCCGTTTAAAGGAAGATTTGTCATTCTTCGAGAGCCTGCTTCCGACGCCGGCGAACTCGAAAGGCGTCGTGATTAGAAGCTTTCGGCTGCAAGCGCTCAGCGACGGTGGCGGTGAAACGGGGCGCGAGCCGGTTCGCACCCGGAGCACCGGTTCAGGGCCGGAGCCGCAGGCACTGCGCTACCGCCTGCTGGTGCAACAAAGTGGCCGACCTGAGCATGATTTTGTGGGGCTGGTTTCGCTGACGGTCAGTTTGCAGCAGGGCGGACGGCCTTGGATCTTGCAGTTGCCCGATGCTACGGTGCCCGACGCTGGGCCGGCACCGCTTTCGTTTCGGCATTACCAGCGCGTCGAGGGAATTTTTGAGGTTCCCGAAGGTGCAGTTGTGCGGTCAGTGCTGGTGAAAATTCAGGTAAACGGCGAAGTACGAGCGCAGCAAACTTTCACGATGTGAGGCAGCGATGTTTGGTAACAGACCATCGGCACCAAGGACCATAGGCACGTTGATCGGTAATGGCACGACACTCGAAGGCAATCTGTCCTACACCGGCGGGTTGCGGATTGACGGTACTGTGAAAGGCGATGTGCGCTGTGCCACCGGCGACGCCTGCATGGTGGTGGTCAGCGAACTGGGCCACATCGAGGGCGAGGTGCACGCCGCGCATTTGGTCGTGTCCGGCCGCATTACGGGTCCGGTGCACATCACCGAGCTTCTGGAACTTCAGCCGAAGGCGCGCATCACAGGAGATGTCCATTATCGTGCGATCGAGATCCATCAGGGCGCGGTCGTGGAAGGCCGTTTGATCTACCAGGCGTCCGATAAACGGCCGGCGACATTGAAATTGGCCACCGGTGGCGCCATTTCCGAGCCTTGAGACCTGTCGCGGCGCCTATAATCTGCAAGCACGCGTAAGCAGTCGCACACTGGATTGGAGTCACGAATGAATGCTATAGCCGAGATGCCCGCCCCATTGGTTTTTACTGATGCGGCCGCGTCAAAAGTGAAGAGCTTGATTGAAGAGGAGGGCAATGCCGACTTGAAGCTGCGCGTATTCGTGCAGGGCGGCGGTTGTTCCGGATTTCAATACGGGTTCACGTTTGACGAAGTCGTCAATGAGGACGACGCGACGATGGAGAAAAACGGGGTCACGCTGCTGATCGATTCGATGAGCTATCAGTACCTCGTCGGCGCCGAAATCGACTACAAAGAAGACCTCGAAGGCGCGCAATTCGTAATCAAGAATCCGAACGCGACTACGACCTGCGGCTGCGGATCGTCCTTCTCGGCTTGATCATCTGCTGCCAGCACGGGCGCCGCAAGGCGCTTTTTTTTGGCCTATTTCTCTGAGCGGGGTGGCGCGCAATAAAGTGCACCCAAAACCCTTTCTCCGCGGGCTCCGGTCACGCTCGGAACATTTCCAGGCTGCCGATTAAGATGGGCAAATGCCAGCCACGCGAACGCAAGCGCTTCGACTTGATCGGGCACCACGCCGAGTGCTGAGGAGCTGATAACTGACCGCGGCGCGCAATCAACAGCAAGCATCGCCTGCAACGTTCGATTGTGCGCCCCTCCCCCGCACACTACGACTTCGACGGCTTGCGGAAACCAACGGTCGATCGCAGAGGCCACCACGACCGACGTAAGGCGGGTCAATGTCGCAAGCACAATCTCGGGTTCAAGCGCATGCGCGTTGCCGCCGCGCACCCGAGTGATCGCACGCTCGAGCCAGTCCGGCGAAAACAGTTCGCGTCCGGTGCTCTTGGGCGGCGGTGCAGAAAAGAACGGCTCCTCGAGCAGCGCATCGAGCAGGCCTCGATCGGGCGCGCGCCACGATGCAATGACACCGTCACGATCGAACGGCATTTCAAAATGAAGCTGTGTCCACCAATCGAGCAATAAATTGGCGGGACCACAATCGAATCCGACGATGCCGCGATCGGGCGAGTCGCTTGCGGGCATGCCGGTCAAGTTGCTGATCCCACCGAGATTGATCACCGCGCGGGCGTGCTGCCCCGAAAAGGCCGCAACATGAAATGCAGACGCGAGCGGCGCGCCTTGACCTCCGGCTGCGATATCGCCGCTGCGAAAATCTGCGACCACGTCTATCCCGGTTAACTCCGCGAGCCACGCTGGGGCGTTCAACTGGAGGCTGTAACCGAGCTCGGGCCGATGGCGCACGGTTTGTCCATGCGCGCCGATCGCACGCACCGACGAGCGCGCGACGCCCGACACTCGCAGAAGGTCCTCGACGGCAGCCGCATATACGTCGGCAAGCTCGCGTGCAGCAGCACCCGCACGCTGAAGTTCGTCGGGACCGGAAGCGCACAGCGCGGCCAACTTTGCGCGCAAGCCGTCGGTAAATGGATGGTATCGATGGTCGATCGTTGTCGGCGGCCTCGGCGAACAATCGGCGAGGACGGCGTCCACACCGTCCAAGCTGGTGCCTGACATTAAACCGATAAACAGCGACCCGTCGTTGCTGGACCGCGCGGTCATCCAGGCCCTGCTAACGCGGCCGGTCTAACGCGATGCCAACCCGTTGCAGGAGTGCCAGTTGGGCACGCAGCGGCGCGCAGGCGCTGGCAAAGCTCGATAACTGCGTCACGGCCAACGGCTGCGCTGCAGGAAGCTCCGCGGTCAACGGATTGACCTGGACATCGTGCACCTTCAGCTCAAAGTGCAGGTGCGGTCCGGTCGCCCACCCGGTCATACCGACCGTGCCGAGCCAGTCACCCTGACCGATCCGAACACCCTGTCGCAGACCTGGCGAGATCGACTGCAGATGCGCGTACAACGTCGCATGCTTGCCGTCGTGTCGAACCTCGACCACGTTGCCGTAGCCTCGCTGCCAACCGGCGAAGGTAACGATTCCTTCGGCGATGGATCGGACCCCGGTGCCGGCGGCTGCTGAGTAGTCGACGCCGCGATGCGCAGCGTCGTATCCGAAAATCGGATGCATGCGATTCGGACTGAACCCCGAGCTGACGCGCGTGTATTCGAGGGGGGATCGCAGAAATGCCTGCTTCAGGTTGCGCCCATCGGGTGCATAAAAGCCCCCCTGCCTGCTTCCGTTGGCGAACCAGAACGCCGAAACACGTTTGCCGCCGCCCTCGAACTCAACCGCCAATAGTCTGCCAGCTCGCACGTATTCGCCGGCCGAATACAGCGCCTCATAGATCACCCGAAAACGGTCCCCGCGACGCAGGTCACGATGAAAATCGATTTCGCCTTCGAGCGCATCGATCATCTGCTGCGCGACCGCATCCGGAACATCGGCCTCGTCGGTAGCGCCAAAGAGCGACACGTGCACCTCGCCGGACTTCAACTCGACGCGACGCTCGAGCGCGACATCGCTCTCGCTGACGCGAAATCCCGTCTCGGCTTGCGCAGTTCGATCGATTGTCAGCACGCGGGTCGTTGCGGCTGCACGGTCGAGGTCGCCGGCGCTATGGACCTTCAGCCATTGCAGGCGTCCCTCTAAATCGATGCTGGCCTGGACGAACCGGCCAGGAGCCAGACGCAACAGCGGTCGAGCCGAGGAATTGGTTTGCGCAAAGCCTAGCGCCGGCGAGTCGTTGATGCCCAGCCGGCCAAACAAAGCAGCGAGGGTTTCGCCCCTCTGAACATGTACTTCGCGCAGGTGCGTATCTTCCCGCGCGATCAGCTCGGCAACCTGATCCGCAATCGAAGGTATCTCGACGCTCTCGACCACGGCCCGCATTTGCGAACCGTCCAATTCGAACGCCGAAGGAACAGCCGCAAGCGCAGCGATCGCCGCGGACAACGGAAGCAGCGATAGAACTGCCGACAGCTCGATGCGTTTACGCTTCACCCGCTCCAGCTGTTTCCAGCGGCGCAGTACGAGGCGAAACCCGAGTCGTGTATCGCTTGCAAGAACTGCAAGTGGTTTGGATAGAATCAACAATGGCATCGACCGAAAAGGCTGTAAGAAAAAAGCGCACGCCGGGTGCGCTTTTTGTTGACGTCGCAGTATAGCCTCGAAGCCGAACCATGCACAAAAGTGCCTGACAGAGCATGCAATCGCAAGGCAAAAATTACACGGTTGGGCCCGAGATCGAGCGCGCACTTGAATTGGTCAAGCGTGGCTGCGACGAACTGCTGGTTGAAGCGGAGTTTGCCAACAAGTTGGCCCGCGCCCAGGCAACGGGCACGCCGCTACGCTGCAAGCTCGGGCTGGACGCAACTGCGCCCGACCTGCATCTTGGGCACACGGTCGTGCTCAACAAGCTGCGTCAGCTGCAGGATTTGGGACATATCGTCATTTTTCTGATCGGCGACTTTACGGCCCTGATCGGTGACCCGTCGGGACGCAATACGACCCGGCCTCCGCTGACCCGTGAGCAGATCGAAGACAACTCGAAGACTTACTTTGACCAAGCCGGACTTGTTCTCAACCGCGACAAGACAGAAATCCGCTACAACTCCGAGTGGTCGCAGCCACTCGGTGCGGCGGGAATGATCAAACTTGCTGCGCAGTACACGCTGGCCCGGTTGCTCGAGCGCGACGACTTCGCCACGCGGTTTCGGGAAAACAGTCCGATCGCGATGCACGAGCTGCTGTATCCGCTGATGCAGGGTTACGACTCGGTTGCACTCGCTTCCGACCTCGAACTTGGCGGTACCGATCAACGGTTCAATCTGCTGGTCGGCCGCGAGCTGCAGCGCCATTACGGCCAGGAACCCCAATGCATCTTGACGATGCCACTGCTCGAAGGGCTAGACGGTGTCGAGAAAATGTCGAAGAGCAAGAACAACACCATCGGCATCACCGAGCCGCCGTTCGACATGTTTTCAAAAACGATGTCGATTTCCGACGAGCTAATGTGGCGCTGGTACAACCTGCTGTCGCTGCGGCCGAACGAGGAGATCGAAGCGCTTAGACGGCAGGCAGCCGAAGGGCGAAACCCGCGCGATATCAAAGTCCTGCTCGCCAAAGAAATCGTGACGCGGTTTCATTCGCCAGCGGCCGCGGAGAAAGCCGCGTTCGAGTTCATGGCACGCTTTAGCACCGGGGCCATCCCGGACGAAATGCCGCACGTGACGATGGCGGCAAGCGATGGCGGCGTTCCGATCGCGACGCTTCTCAGACAAGCCGGGCTGGCACCTTCCGCCAGCGAAGCGATCCGCAATATCGAACAAGGCGGAGTAAAGATCGACGGTGCGAAAGTCGACGACCGTGGCCTGGTGGTGCGGCCGGGAACCTACGTGGTCCAGGTCGGGAAGCGGAAATGGGCGCGCGTGACGGTCGAGTAGCTTCACTGCGCCGGCAATGAGGCGCGTTCGGCGAAGACGCGTTTGAAAGTCTCGAGCAGCGGCCTGACTTCAGCGCGTTCGAATACACCCAATGCCGCCAGTTCCGAGTGCAGGCGTGGCAGGCGGTAATGCGGCACCGCAGGAAACAGATGATGCTCGACGTGATAGTTCACGTGGTGTGGAAACATCACGAAGCGGCCGACGGGCCCGACCAGATTCGTACGTGCCGCTGTAAGCGGCGTCGAAAAGTCGGTGACAGCACCATGCTCGCAGACAGCGCGCAAGCGAAGGATTGGCTGAATCACGGTTGCCAGCGGCAGAGTCCAGAGCACCAGGAATTTCGCCAGCGCAATTGGACCTCCCCATAGCAGCGCAACGATCGGTGCGCCGATATGAAATGCAACGACTCCCCACCGATCGCGCCGCGCGGCGGTGCGCAACACATTCGATGTGTCATCGAGCGGCCGCTGCGCCTGCTGCGTGTTGGCATTGATCGCCGGGTTACCGAAAAAATAAGCGTACGTCTTGAAGGCGGTCAATCCGCATACATCCTTCGCAAGCTTTTTCAGCAGATACGCCTTGCCTCGCGGGTAACCGCCGTGAAGGGCGATATCCGGGTCGACTTCGCCATACAGATTGTTGTGGTGCAGCCGATGGATCACGCGGTAGCTCATCATCGACACGCCGCCGATCGTTCCGACACAGCGGCCCAATGCGTCGTTCAGCCAGCGAGTATCGAACAGGCGATAGTGCGCCGAGTCGTGTGCGAGCACGAACAAGGCGTGCTGCTGGATCCCGATCAGCACCACAGCGGGCGGCACCACCCACCAGGTGAAATACGTCCAAGCGATTACAAGCACGATTGCGAGCGTGACCAAGGTCGTAGCAAGCGCCAGCGAAGACCGCCACGGCGACAGCTGCGTCAGTTCGCGCAGGACCTCGGCCGGAAGCAGCTTGCGCACGTGCGCGGCATCGCTGGCGACCGCCGTGCCCCGGAGGTCGTCGCGAAACTCTTCGCCCCGCGCTGCTGCCCTGTCTGCCATACGTGCGTGTCTGCCTGGTCGCCTATGATGATCGCCAATATAAGCTTCGCCAATCGCAGGAAGACGAGATGAAACTGTCCAGTGACTCGATCCAAGACGGTCGACCCATTCCCGCCGAGTTCGCGTTTTGCAAGCCCGAGCCGGCCAAACATGTGACGCTTTCGTCCAACCAGAATCCACAGCTGGCCTGGGACGATGTGCCGGCTGCCACGCAATCGTTTGCCCTGATTTGCAATGACCCCGACGTACCGAGCAAGGCGGACGATCTGTTCAAGGAAGACCGCGAGATCCCCGCTTCGTTGTCGCGCATCGATTTCTACCACTGGGTGCTGGTCGACATTGCGCCGACCCAGCGTGCGATCGAAGCGGCCACTTATTCGAAAGAGGTCAAGCCGCGCGGTAAGAATGGCCCGGCGGCGCTGAACAACACGCGTCAAGGGTTAAACGGCTACACCGAGTGGTTCGCCACCGACCACGACATGAGCGGCGACTACTTTGGTTACGACGGCCCGTGTCCACCTTGGAATGATTCGATCGTCCACCGTTACGTGTTCACGTTGTACGCGCTCGATTTCGCCCGCGTGCCGGTCGAAGGAAAATTCAAAGCCCCCGACGTGCTCAGGGCAATCGAAGGCCGGGTACTCGCGAAAGCGCAACTGACCGGCACCTACACGTTGAATCCGCGCCTGGCGTAACGAACCACTGCGCGATGAAGACCCAGTTGCTTCTGATCCGGCACGGCGAAACTGCGTGGAACGCGGAGCACCGCATTCAGGGGCAGCTGGATATTCCACTATCGCAACGCGGCATGTTGCAGGCGGCGCAGCTGGCGGATTGCCTGGGCGACGAGCCGATTGCCGCGGTGTATTCGAGCGAGCTTTCGCGCGCGTGGCTCACGGCGGCGCCGTTGGCCGCACGGCTCGGGCTCGATGTTGCGGCGGAACCGCGATTGCGCGAGCGCTCGTTCGGCATTTTCGAGGGACTGACACTCGACGAGATCGCCGAGGCCCTGCCGGTCGAATTCGCGCAATGGCGTGCGCGCGATCGGGCGTGGCGGCCGCACGGTGGGGAGAGCGGGCAGCAATTGATCGACCGCGTGCTGGCGGCCGTCACCGACATCACAGCGGCGCACGCCGGTCAAAACGTCGTGCTGGTTTCGCATGGCGGCGTACTCGACGTGGTCTACCGCGCTGCGCGCTCGCTGGAATGGCATGCGCCTCGTGAACACCAGATGCTCAATGCCGCAGTCAATCGGCTGTCGGCGTCGCTATCGCCGCTGCTGCTGTCGATCGAACGCTGGAGCGATATTGCACACCTGCAAGAATCGCGTGACGAACTGTTGACGTAGTCATCGAGGACACGATGTTTGATCGAAGCACAAGTGCGCTGCAAAAGGTGGATGCGGAAATCTGGTCGGCGATTTCAAGCGAGCATCAGCGGCAGGAACAGCACATCGAGTTGATTGCGTCGGAGAATTATGCGAGCCCGGCCGTGCTGGCGGCGCAGGGGAGTCAGCTGACCAACAAATATGCCGAAGGCTATCCAGGTAAGCGCTACTACGGCGGCTGCGAATTCGTCGACATTGTCGAGACGCTCGCGATCGAGCGGTTGAAGCAGCTCTTCAAAGTGCAGGGCGTCGAGATCGCGGCGAATGTGCAGTCGCATTCGGGTGCCCAAGCCAATCAGGCGGTGTTCTTCGCGCTGCTGACGCCGGGCGACACGATCATGGGGATGAGCCTGGCCGAGGGCGGGCACCTGACGCACGGGATGCCGCTCAACATCAGTGGCAAATGGTTCAGAGTCGTCAGCTACGGCCTGAACTCGCGCGAAGAAATCGATTACGACGCCGTGCGGTTGCTGGCGCAACAGCATCGGCCAAAGCTGATCATTGCCGGCGCCTCTGCGTATTCACTGCGGATCGACTTCGCGCGATTCGCTGAAATCGCGCGCGAGGTCGGCGCCCATCTGATGGTCGACATGGCGCATTACGCCGGCTTGATCGCCGCGGGGCAATACCCGAGCCCCATCCCGCACGCAGACGTAGTGACATCGACGACGCACAAGACGCTGCGCGGTCCGCGGGGCGGATTGATCCTGATGAAGCCGCAACTGGAGAAGGCGATCAACTCGGCGGTTTTCCCTGGGTTGCAGGGCGGGCCGCTGATGCACGTGATCGCGGCCAAAGCTGTTGGGTTCAAAGAAGCGTTGGCGCCCGAATTCGTGACGTATCAGAAACAGGTGATGGCGAACGCCCGTGTGATGGCCGAAACGCTGGTCGAGCGGGGGCTGCGCATCGTTTCCGGGCGCACCGAGTGCCACCTGATGCTGGTCGATCTGCGCGCGAAGGCAATTACAGGCAAGGACGCGGAAACGCTGCTCGGCGAGACGCACATCACAGTCAACAAGAACGCAATTCCGAACGATCCGCAAAAGCCGATGGTCACCAGCGGCATCCGGCTCGGCTCGCCGGCAATCACCACGCGCGGTTTTCGCGAGGCCGAGGCGACGAAGACCGCGCACCTGATCGCCGACATTCTCGATAACCCGCGCGACCAGGCAACGATGCAGCGAGTCAAGCGCGAAGTCGACGACCTCACGCGTCAGTTTCCGGTGTATCGGGGCACTTGATGAATGCGTGCCTGCGGCGTGCGCAGGCTGTGCGGAGTCACTGAGCGCGGCCGATGCGCTGCCCTTTCTGCAATCATGCCGATACGCAGGTGATCGATTCGCGCGCCTCGGAAGAGGGCGCCACGATCCGCCGCCGGCGAAAGTGCCTGTCGTGCGTCAAGCGCTTCACCACGTACGAGCGGGTCGAGCTCGCGATGCCAACCATCATCAAGCGCGGTGGCGGGCGGGCTGACTACGATCGAGACAAGCTGCGTGCCTCGATGCAGCTGTCGATGCGCAAGCGGCCGGTACCGCGCGAGGCGGTCGATGAAGCAATCGCGCGCATCGAGGACAAGCTGCTGACGTCTGCCCAGCGCGAAGTCAAGAGCGAAAAGATCGGCGAGCTGGTGATGCGCGAATTGAAGCGGCTCGACAAGGTTGCGTACATCCGGTTCGCGTCGGTTTATCGGAGTTTCGAGGACGTCGACGAGTTTGCCGAAGTCGTGCGCGAGATGCGGCCGGTGAGGTCTTTGAAGCGATCCAAAAGACGCTGAATGCGCGAGTGAAGTGCGCTCTTGATGGTCCTTTGGTGAGCCGAAGGCTGCGTACACTTCACGCAGATGTATTCCGAATCGGACCGCGAATTCATGCTGCGCGCATTGGCGCTGGCGCAGCAGTCGATGTTTCATGCATCACCCAACCCACGGGTCGGTTGCGTCATGGTGCGCGACGGCCGGGTGCTCGGCGAAGGTTTCACCCAGCCGCCCGGGTCGAATCACGCGGAGGTCGAAGCGATACTGGATGCGCGGCGCAACAACCACGATGTCCGCGGCTCGACGGTCTACGTGTCGCTCGAACCGTGCAGTCACTTTGGCCGCACTCCGCCGTGCGCGACTGCGCTGTCCGAAGCCAAGGTGGCACGCGTCATCGCGGCCGTCGAGGACCCCAACCCGCTGGTATCCGGCCGCGGTCTGGAAATGTTACGCAACGGCGGCGTCGATGTGCGCTGCGGCTTGCTCGAGCAGGAGGCAGCTGAGGTCAACGCCGGTTTTTTTTCGCGCATGGCGCGCGGTCGGCCCTGGGTGCGATTGAAAATTGCGGCCAGCATCGACGGCAAGACGGCGCTTCAAAACGGCGTGTCGCAGTGGATTACATCCGAGGACTCGCGTCGCGACGGACACAGTTGGCGTGCGCGTGCGTGCGCTGTATTGACCGGCATCGGTACGGTGCAGGCGGACAACCCGCAGCTCAATGTGAGAATGGTGTCAACGTCGCGACAGCCATTGCGCGTCGTTATCGACAGTCGTCTCGAGATCGATCCATCCGCGCATATTTTCGATGGCGAGGGACAGGTGCTGGTGGTGCACGCGGGATCGCTCACAGCACGCGAGGGCGGGAAGTACGATGCGCTGAAACAGCGCGGTGCCGAGCTGCTGCATTTACCCGACGATGCAAGCAAACGCGGCAAGGTCGACTTGAATGCCCTGATGAAAACGCTGGCGGCGCGCAGCATCAACGAAGTGCATGTCGAGGCGGGCTACAAGTTGAACGGATCGCTGGTGCGCGCCGGCCTCGCCGACGAGCTGTTGGTTTACTTTGCGCCGACGCTGATCGGTGATGCTCAGGGCATGATCGATTTGCCCGCGCTGTCTGAACTGGCTCAGGCGCGGCGTCTTCGATTTCGCGACGTCGCGCGGGTGGGCGACGATCTTCGCGTGCTCGCGCGGTTCGTCTGATGTTTACCGGCTTGGTACAGGGCGTCGGCCACATCGTGCGAGTCGACGCGTTGCCAGGCAGCCAGAATGGCGGTGTGCGCCTGACCATCGACGCAGCCGACATACCCGAATTCCATGTGCGCGTCGGCGACAGCATCGCAGTAGCAGGCGCTTGCATGACCGCGATTCGCATCGACGGATCGACGTTCTCGGTCGATACATCGGCAGAGAGTCTGGCACGTACCGCCGGGCTCGACCGCGAGGGCGAGGTCAATCTGGAAACGTCGATGCGGCTGGGCGACCAACTCGGTGGGCATCTGCTGAGCGGCCATGTCGACGGCGTCGGCGAAGTGGTCAAGGTGACGCCGGTGCACGAATCGTGGCAACTGGCAGTGCTGGTTCCAAACCAGCTGTCCGCGTACCTTGCCTACAAGGGGTCGGTCGCAATCAACGGCGTGAGCCTCACCGTCAATCGCATTACCGACGGCGCGCGCAGCTGTGAGTTCGACGTCAATATCATTCCGCACACGTATCGGATCACGACGTTGCGCTCTGTGCACGCCGGGGATCGAGTCAACATAGAAGTCGATCTGATCGCACGGTATGTCGAGCGAATGCTGTCGCTGAAACAGAGAAACGCATAAACTTGGCGCTCCATGAGCTGATCAGGATCACCATGTTGTCTGCGGTTCCCGATTCGTCAAAGCCACCGGCGCGGCTCGCGACGACGCTCGAGCTGATCGAGGAGGTTCGGCTGGGTCACATCGTCGTGCTGGTAGATGACGAAGACCGCGAAAATGAAGGCGATCTGATTTTCGCGGCTGACTTTGTCACGGCGGAGAAGATCAACTTCCTGGCGAAGCACGGACGGGGCCTGGTCTGCATGCCGATCATTGCCGAGCACGCGGCACAGCTGCAACTGGCGCCGATGACCCCCAACAACCGCACGGTGCACGGAACCAATTTCACCGTTGCAATCGAAGCGGCGGCCGGAATCAGCACAGGGATTTCAGCAGCTGATCGCGCGCATACCGTGCGCGTCGCGACACGTCCGAACGCCAAGCCATCGGACCTGGTGCAGCCTGGGCACGTGTTTCCCTTGGTGGCCGCGCCTGGTGGTGTGCTGATGCGCGCGGGGCATACCGAAGCGTGCTGCGACCTGGCGCGGCTTGCCGGACTGAATCCGGCGGCGGTCTTGTGCGAGGTGATGAACGACGACGGTACGATGGCGCGTCTGCCCGACCTTCTGCCGTTTGCTGCTGCACACGGGTTGCGAGTCGGCACGATTGCCGATCTGATTCGATACCGCGCTGCCAACGAGTCGCTGGTCGAGCGCGTCGCTACGCGGCGTTTGATGACGCCGGTCGGTGCGTTCGACATGATCGCGTATCGCGACAAGCCGAGTGGTGCCGCCCATCTCGCGCTGGTGCATGGCACGCTGGCGCCCGAGCGCGAAGCGCTGGTACGGGTGCACGAGCCTCTGTCCGTGCTCGATGTTCTGGATGTCGAAGCGCCCACCCACGCGTGGCCGCTTCTGAAGGCGCTGGAAAGAATCGCGCAGAGCGACTGCGGAGTGCTGGTCATGCTCAATTGCGGTGAATCAGCCGAGCAGCTGTTCGCGCATCTCGGGCCGCAATCCGATGATGTTACCGACGGGGTGCGGTCGACCAAGATGGATCTGCGCACTTACGGTGTAGGCGCGCAGATTCTGCGCGACTTGAATGTGCGACGCATGAAGCTTCTGGCGCGACCGCGCAAGATGCCGTCGATGGCGGGCTTCGGTCTGCACGTCACCGGCTATCTGGAACACTGACGCGATGGCGAAGAACTTTATTGCGCCGGACTTTGAGGGCGACGACCTTCGCATGGGCTTGGTGCAGGCACGCTTTAACGAATGGGCTGGCCGCGCGCTGGCCGAGGCGTGCGTCAACGAGTTGATTACGCTCGGCGTCGACGAGGACGACATCACACATGTCACAGTGCCCGGTGCGTTGGAGATTCCGCTGGCGCTTGCCAAGCTCGCCGCGACCGGTGACTTCGATGCGTTGATCGCGCTCGGGTGCGTGATCCGTGGCGAAACCTATCACTTCGAGGTCGTGGCCAACGAATCGGCGCGCGGACTTGCGGCGGTCTCTCTGGAATACGGGGTGCCAATTGCCAATGCAATTCTGACGACGGAGAACGAAGAACAGGCTCGTGGCCGAGTTGATGAAAAGGGCCGCGATGCGGCACGCGTGGCCGTCGAGATGGCCAACCTGCTCTGGGCGCTCGACGACGACGGCGCCGCCGCGCCGGCGGCCCAAGAGTAGCCCGCTTGCAGTATTCAGGTCCGCCGCAGGGCCAACCCAATCGCACCGTCAAGGGCAGCAGTCGCAGCGCACGGCGTCGTTCGCGCGAGCTTGCCCTGCAGGGGCTGTATCAGTGGCTGGTGGGAGGCCGCGACGCTGCGACGATCGAGTCCGAGCCGCTCGATGACGACGCGACACCTAAAGGGATCGATCTGGCCCATTATCGCGAGTTGCTGCACGGGGTGATCGCGCACGCTGTTGACTTGCGCGCCCAGCTTGCACCGCATCTCGATCGCAGTGTCGAAGCGCTGTCTCCGGTCGAGCACGCGATCCTGCTGATCGGGTCCTACGAGCTTGGGCACCGCGTTGAAATTCCGTATCGGGTGGTCATCAACGAAGCGGTCGAGCTGGCCAAGACCTTCGGCGGCACCGATGGTTTCCGCTATGTGAACGGAGTGCTCGACAAGCTGGCAGCGCAAGTACGTCCGGCGGAGAGCAGCGCGCAACGGAGCTGACTCGCCGTTCGGGCGGGTGAGCGCTGCCGCTTTCGCACAGCGCACGTTGCTGGACAATGCCGGACCTATGCCCGCAAGCATCAGCCCCGATAGCGGTGCGCCGGTCGCGCTCACCGAGTTCGATGTGATCGAACGTTTTTTCAAGCGCCCGCACCAAACGAGCGAGTTCGTCTCGCTCGGAGTCGGCGACGATTGCGCATTGCTGACACCGCGCCCCGGCGAGCAATGGGCGGTCTCCACCGATACGATGACCGAAGGCGTGCATTTTTTTCCGGATGTCGACCCGTCGGCCCTCGGCCACAAAGTGCTGGCTGTCAACCTGTCGGACCTCGCAGCGTGCGGGGCCACGCCGCGCTGTTTTTTTTTGGCGCTGGCGCTACCCGCGATCGATCAGACGTGGCTCGAACATTTCAGCCGTGGGTTAAACGCTTTGAGCGACCTCCATGGCTGCGTGCTGGCCGGCGGCGATACGACTCGCTCTGTCGCTGGAGTGTTTATCACGATTATCGTTATCGGCACGGTTCCGGCAGGGCAGGCGCTGCTGCGTTCGGGCGCTCGATTGGGCCACGACATCTGGGTCTCGGGTGAATTGGGTGACGCCGCGCTTGCTCTGGCATTTCGGCGCCGGCAATGTGAGCTGTCATCAGCAGATGCGCAAAAGGTTCTGAAGCGGCTCGATACGCCGAGCCCCCGCGTTGCCCTCGGCGAACGATTGCGCGGGATCGCGACCAGCACGATCGATGTGTCCGACGGCTTGTTGGGCGACCTCGAGCACGTACTGCAGGCCTCCGGTATCGGCGCTTTGGTGGAGTGGGGAAAGATTCCGCTTTCAACCGTGCTGCAGCTACAACCGACCGAGTTGCAGCAACAGTGTGCGCTGGCGGGAGGCGACGACTACGAGCTCCTTTTCACGGCACCCGTTGTACAGCGGGCTCATGTCACCAGCGCCGCCGCTGCGGCCCAGGTTGCAGTGACACGGATCGGTCGCGTGACAGCCGCAGGTCTGGCAGTGGTAGACGCGGCTGGCGGTCCGGTGGAAACTGGTATTCGCGGTTTTGACCATTTTCCACCGTTAGGCAATCGGACGGTCTGCATACCGTCGCATGTGCTCCCTATGAATGATGCCCAAACCATCGAAGCATTGGCAGTGCGGCTTGGAGCCGCGCTGAGTGCCCAGCATCTGACGATGGCTACGGCGGAGTCGTGTACCGCAGGTGGCGTGGGCTATGCAGTGACCCTCGTGCCGGGGTCGAGCGCGTGGTACGACCGAGGCTTTATCACGTACTCGAACGAATCGAAGATGCAGATGCTTGGCGTCTCGGCTGCGTACCTGCGCGATTTCGGCGCAGTCAGCGAACCTGTCGCGCGCGCGATGGCGCTGGGCGCGATGTCACACGGTGCCCAGGTGTCGTTGGCGGTCACTGGCATCGCGGGCCCCGATGGCGGTTCCGCCGGCCAGCCAGTCGGTACCGTGTGCTTCGCATGGGCCATCCGGCGCGATGTTGCCGCTGCACCTTGGGTCAAGGCGCAAACGCAGCACTTTGCGGGCAACCGAGCCGCAGTGCGCACGCAAAGCATCGTCGTCGGGCTTGCGACACTGGCGGCGCTGCTTGAGAAGCGCGAGGATATCTGAACCTGCGCACCGATTTGCCCGGCGAGCCGTTCGCAGGTCTTGCGGTCGAGAAACGCCACGTCAATGGCATCGGCGTCAACGTGTGCCATGGCGGCAAGGGTCCGCCGCTGCTGCTGTTGCATGGATTCCCGCAGACGCACTTCATCTGGCGCCACGTGGCGGCTCAGCTCGCCGAGCAGTTCACGCTGGTGATGCCCGATCTACGCGGTTACGGTGATTCCGACAAACCCGCCAGCGCCGCTGATCACGCGCCTTATTCGAAGCGTGCGATGGCGCTCGATGCCATCGAATTGATGCGCTCGTTCGGCTTCGCGCGCTTCTTCGTCGCAGGTCACGATCGCGGAGGGCGAGTAGCGCATCGCCTGGCGCTCGATCATCCGGCGGCGGTCACGCGACTGATGGTGCTCGACATCTCTCCAACGCTGACGATGTACGAACGCACGACGATGGAGTTCGCGCGCGCGTACTACCACTGGTTCTTTCTGATCCAACCCGAACCGTTTCCCGAAACGCTGATCGGCGCAGATCCGATCTTTTACCTGCGCAGCAAGCTCGGTGCATGGGGTGCGGACGGGAAATCGCCGTTTGACGCGCGCGCGCTTGCGGAGTACGAGCGCTGTTTTACGGCGGCCGCTGTCCACTCGATGTGCGAGGATTACCGCGCGGCCGCTTCGATCGACCTCGATCACGATCGCATCGATGTTCTTGCGCTCAATCGGGTCGAATGCCCGCTTTGCGTGTTGTGGGGCGAGCGCGGAGTCGTCAACCGGCTCTTCACGCCGATTGCTGACTGGCAGGAACGCGCACGCCTGCCAGTGACCGGGCGCACCACGCCCTCGGGGCATTACATTCCCGAGGAGTCGCCGGACTTGCTATGCGCGCAGATGCGGAGCTTCTTTGCGGACTGATTTTGTAGACTGCTCCTGATGCGCGGTGAATTTGGGGCTCGTTTCGTGGGTGAACTGGCCGTCGTCGCGGCCGCGCTCGCGATCATTCCGACCGCGCGAGGCGCGTCGGCGGATTCGGGGCGTCCCTCCGCTGTTTGCCAAGGGCTCTCCGATACCCTGCCTGTCGATGCAGCGCGTCTGCTCGATTTTGGCGACTATCGTGGCGCGCCCGCATCTCCGAGTGCGCAAGCGCAGCGTTTTTTCGACCAGGGACTGGTATTCGGATGGGGATTCAATTTCGCCGAAGCCGTGCGCTCGTTCCGCGCGGCCGCGAAGCTCGACCCTGCTTGCGCATTGTGCCGCTGGGGTATCGCATGGGCTCTGGGACCGAGCGTGAATCACGATATGGACCCTACCAGCGTCCCTGTCGCAATCGACGCCATTGTGCAGGCACGCACTTACGCCGCCGCTGGATCACGCACGCGCTTGCTGATCGACGCTCTGGCCGAGCGCTATTCGGATCGCGCCGATGCCGATCAAGATCGGCTCGCACGCTCCTACGCCAAAGCCATGCGCGCGGTAGCGCAGAACTTCCCGAACGATCCCGACATGCTGGTGTTGGCTGCCGAGGCGGCGATGACGGCGCACGCCTACGACTACTGGCACGCGGACGGCCGTCCAAAGGGCTGGACTCCCGAAGTTGCGGGCTGGCTCGACCGTGCTCTGCAATTGGCACCAACGCACCCCGGCGCGCACCACTATCGAATTCATCTTTTCGAGGACTCGCGGCAGCCCGAGCGGGCGCTCGCGTCGGCCGTGCAACTCGGCGCGTTGGTGCCGATCGTCGGACATCTGATGCATATGCCGTCGCATATTTTCTTTCGCATTGGCCGCTATCGTGACGCGCTGCTTGCCAATCGTGCCGCGGTGCAGGCCGATCGGGCCTACGGGGCTGCAACCGGCACCGAGACGGACTACGCCGTGCATAACCTGCATTATTTGTGGGTGTCCGCGCTGTGGGCGGACGATCACGCGACCGCGCTTGAGGTCGCGGACCAGCTCGCCACCGCGTCTGCTGTCGGGGAAACGCCGAATGCACTTAGCCAGCAATTGATGGCAGCGCCCTGGCTCACGCGCGTGCGCTTCGGGCAATGGGATGCAGTCGCAAGGCAAACTGCGCCGGCTAGCGAACCCGGTTCTAAACCGTACTTGCAAGGCTTGATGCATTTCGCGTCCGGGATGGCGGATGCGGCTCGCGGCGATGTCAAGGCCGCTGCGACCGAGCTCGTATGGTTGCAGCGTGCCGAGCGCGCAGCACGAGCCGCAGGCCTGACGATCAAGACCATCGATGAAGCATCCGACGCGCTGTCTGTCGCGCGCTTTCTGCTGCTATCGGCGATCGCGACGGCGCGCGGCGTGCACGACGATGCAGTTCGTTATGCGCGGCAGGCGGTCGTTGCCGAAGATCGGTTGGCGAGCGGAGATCCGCCGCTGTGGGTCGTGCCCGCGCGCCACGCGCTTGCTGCGGCGCTGTTGCGCACCGGCCGTGCGGGTGAGGCGAAAGATGTCTATCTCGCCGACCTGCGGCGGCACCCGAAGAATTGCGCGGCGTTGGCCGGGGTAACTGCGTCCGATTCAAAGCTGCGTTCATCCGCCGTCGCGTCTGCGTCCGCGGTACAAAGGGTTGTTGACTATTCGTCCCATTGTCCTGAGTGACCGCCATGCCCTTTGAAGTTTTAATTTTGCTCGGCTTGATAGCGCTCAATGGCCTTTTTGCCATGTCTGAGATCGCGCTGGTGACTGCACGCCGCGCGCGGCTTCAGGTACTGGTCGAGGAAGGCGACCGCGGCGCCGCTGCGGCGATGGAGCTCAATACCGAGCCGACCCGGTTTTTGTCCACGATTCAGGTTGGCATCACGTCGATCGGGATCACCAGCGGGATTGTCGGTGAGGCGGTGTTCGCAATGCCGCTCAGCCAGTGGCTGATCGAGATGGGCGTCAAGCCAGGCAATGCACGCCTCGGCGCGACGGTGTTGGTTGTTGTCGTGATCACCTACGTGTCGATCGTCATTGGCGAGCTGGTGCCGAAGCGGCTGGGCCAGATCTGGCCGGAGGCAATCGCGCGTCGCGTGGCACGTCCAATCGGCTGGCTGGCAACCGCCGCGCGTCCATTCGTGCGGCTGTTGTCGTCCTCGACCGACCTTTTGTTGCGCCTCTTTGGTGCACGCGGCAAACGGGCAGAGGCGGTGACCGAGGAAGAGATTCACGCGCTGATCCAGGAAGGCTCCGATCATGGTGTCATCGACGAACAGGAACGCGCAATGGTGCGCAACGTGTTCCGACTGGACGATCGTCAGATCGCCTCGTTGATGACGCCGCGCTCCGATATCGTGTATGTCGACCTGGAGGATTCACCGGTCGACAACCTGAACAAGGTAATCGAATCGCAGCGCTCGCGCTTTCCCGTGTGCCGCGGCGGACTGCGCGATGTCGTCGGCATCATGAGTGCCAGCAGCCTGCTGCAACAGACCATTCGCGGTCAGGCGCCCGACTTTTCCAAGGGACTCGCGGCGGCCGCATATGTTCCCGAGTCGCTGACCGGCATGGAGTTGCTCGAGACGTTCCGAACGTCGACGTCGCACCAGGCACTGGTTGTCGATGAGTACGGCGAGATCCAGGGTCTGGTCACGCTGCAAGACTTGCTCGAAGCAATTACCGGCGAATTCAAGACGCCGAGTGTCGACGACTCGTGGGCAGTGCAGCGACAGGATGGTTCGTGGCTGCTCGACGGACTGATACCACTGCCCGAACTGAAGGATCGGCTCGGGTTTGCCGCCGCTCCCGAAGAAGAACTCGGGCGCTATAACACGTTAAGCGGGATGGTGATGTTGCTGCTGGGGCGTGTGCCACGCACCGGCGACATTGCCGAATGGCAAGGCTGGCGTTTCGAGATCGTCGATATGGACAAGCATCGCATCGACAAAGTGCTGGCATCGCGTCTGCCCGAACGGCAGCCGGGCGACGCCGAGAGCGACAGCGCGTCCGCAACTAAACCGTCGCGTGCCGATAGCGGTTGATTTCGTCGCGGGCAGTTTGAGCTGCACGGTTCGCGGCGTCAGCAAAGTCATTCCCTTTGCCTGCGTAAATGATCGCTCGCGAAGAGCTCACCACAATGCCTGTGCCGTCGGCTGTTTGCCCTGCCTTTATGCACGCTGCCACATCGCCGCCCTGTGCACCGATGCCTGGCACCAGCAACGGCATGTTTCCGACAATCTCGCGCACGCGCGCAAGTTCAACGGGATACGTTGCACCGACCACAAGCCCCAGCTGCCCGCTGGCATTCCATTTTGTCGCGAGTCGCGCGATGCGCTGATAAAGGCGTTCACTGCCGACGTCGAGCATCTGCAAGTCATCGCCACCCGGGTTACTCGTGCGGCATAGAAGAAAGGCGCCTCGATCTGGATACGCCAGATACGGTTCGATCGAATCGAACCCGAGGTAGGGCGACAGCGTGACCGCGTGCGCGTTGTAGCGCACGAAGACTTCGCGAGCGTAGTGCAGGGCGGTGGATGCCATGTCGCCGCGCTTGGCGTCGAGAATCACAGGCACTGCAGGGTGCGCGGCGCGGATATAGGCGATCAACCGCTGTAGCGCGTCTTCTGCCACGGCCGATGCGAAATATGCAATCTGTGGCTTGAACGCGCACGCCAGGTCGGACGTCGCATCGACGATTGCCGCACAAAACCTGAATAGCGCATCGTCTGTGCCGCGCAGATGCGGCGGGAACTGCGCCGGATCGGGGTCAAGCCCGATACACAGCAGGGTGTCCGCGATGCGCCACCGTGCTTCGAGCATCTCGGTAAACGTCATACGACCTCCGGCGCGGAGTCTACAGAAGGGTGTCCCCCTTACTGACCCGATTTACGAAACAGTTCGATGCGCTCCTGCGTTGGAGGATGCGTCGACAAATAGTCGGGCCAGTCGCTATTCGACATGTGTTTCTCGTGCACCTTTAGCATCCGTTCAAACAGCGTCGCCATCGAACCGCTCGAAATGCTGTTAGCGCGCAGTAAGTCGACTGCATAAAGGTCCGCCTCGCGTTCCATCGCGCGTGAATAGTCGAGTTCGATCAGAATCGCAGGCAGAGCTGCCACGACGGTGCTGACGTCTCCAATGAGCACGGCGGCAGCGGCTCCCACTGCTGCGTTGGAAAACAATCGACGCATCAGGTGTCGATGCTGGATGTGTCCCAACTCGTGCGCCAGTACACCGATGATGGCGTCGTCATCCGGCGCCAGCTCCACCAGCTCATCGGTCACGTAGATGGCGCCGCCCGGTAGTGCAAGTGCATTGGGTCCGATCTTCGATGTGCGAAAGCGGATCTCGTAGTCTCGCCCGTCGGGGGGCGCAATGGCGTCAAGCCGCTCGGCGAGTGCTTCCTGTCGCTCGCTCGGCAAGCGCGACACGGAAAAGATTCGCTTCTCGAGAAATGCGGTGGCTTCGCGTCCCAGCCTCTCTTCCCAAGCGAGCGGCACATACGCGGCGGTCAGTTCTGCCGCCGCTGGAAGCGCCCACCGATATCCGGCAAATAGCAGGACCGCCAGACCGGCAACCGCCAGCAGCGCACCGCGCCACCGACCTTGCCATGCGACGACAAAGGAGTCGCGGTGACCGGAACTTGCGAGAAGCGGTGCAAACGCGCGGTTATCGTCGATCTCGCAGTACGAACCGTCCTCGAACGTCACGATGCGCGGCGCGTTCGCAAGGGGTTCGGACACGCGCAACTGCGCTAAGGGGGCGCACCGCTTAACCTCATCGCCGACCATCTCGAATTGATCGCCGGATACGGTGACGCGTACGGCACGCGCCCGAGATGTGCAACCGTCAAAGTAGCGCGCATCGATCAATGTCACAGCCCGATGTCGATATCGAAAAGGTCGGCCGCACCTTCGCCGGCGGCAGCGACATCTTCTGCCGAGACGTCGGTCAGGAAGTTGTCCATGCCCGCAGCGGTGACGGCCGCCACGCTTTCGAGGCGATATCTAAGGCTGCGAATGACGGCGAACGGCGTGAACAGACCGAGAGTCAGAATCAGCAGAACAATGTTGACAAAATAAATGCGCGCCATCGGGAACACCCGCGCTTTACTGACGAAGCGAATGTCGCCGACTGCTGTGTTGTTCCAGACGCGGTTTTGAAGCAGCACCACGAAGGCCGACAACAGAATCAGGTAGAGCGCATAGAAAATGATGAGGCCGACCGCAATACCGACATACGGAAAACTGCCCTGCGCACGAAAGAAGCTATATCCCACGGCAAATCCAACCGCTACTGCAATGACGACGATTGCAAGTGCAATCAGAAAAACGATGCCATAAACCCAGTAGATACTAAAACGGGGTTTCTTGTTTTTA